>NZ_JBMNDO010000065.1:0-43512 GCF_052542855.1 Streptomyces sp. SAS_281 | reverse complement strand
TCCGTGTGGTGTGTTCCTAGACAGCTCCACCACATCGGAGGTCTTCGCCATGTTCAAGACCTGCCGAGTGTCAACAACGCTCGTGATCAATACACCTAGGCCGCCCAGCGGGGGAGGGGCGGTGCTACTGCTGTCCCTCCGCCTTGTCCTTCTGCTGCTCGGCCTCGACGGACTTGCGCACCTCGTCCATGTCCAGCTTCCTGGCCTGGCCGATGACGTCCTCCAGAGCCGCTTCCGGCAGTGCGCCGGGCTGCGCGAAGACCGCCACGTTGTCCCGGACGATCATCAGCGTGGGGATCGACCGGATCTCGAAGGCCGCCGCCAGCTCCTGCTGCGCCTCCGTGTCGACCTTCGCGAAGACCAGGTCCGTGTGGCGCTCGGACGCCGCTTCGTACACCGGGGCGAACTGCCGGCACGGGCCGCACCAGGAAGCCCAGAAGTCGATCAGGACGAACTCGTTGTCGCTGACGACCTGGTCGAAGTTTTCCTTGGTGAGCTCTACGGTGCTCATGCGTTGCTCCCTCTTCCTGTGCCCGTATGAGACGTGTCCGGGTCAACGGTGCCCGTTCTCGTGCTATTCCGTGCCTGCCCATGTGGCCGCCGTCCACACCCCCCGCCAGAATGGGCCGCATGACACATGGAGCGGAGCCTGTCGAGTACGACGTCGTGGTCATCGGAGCAGGTCCGGTGGGTGAGAACGTGGCGGACCGGGCCCGGGCCGCCGGGCTGACCACCGCGGTGGTCGAGGCGGAGCTGATCGGGGGTGAGTGCTCCTACTGGGCGTGCATGCCGAGCAAGGCGCTCCTGCGCCCCGTCGTCGCCCGCGCCGACGCCCGCCGCGTCCCCGGCCTGAGCGGCGCCGTCCAGGGTCCGCTGGACGCCGCCGCCGTCCTCGCCCACCGCGACGAGTACGCCTCGCACTGGAAGGATGACGGCCAGGCCGCCTGGCTCGACGGGATCGGCGCCGACGTCATCCGCGGCCACGGCCGGCTGACCGGCCCCCGGCAGGTCACCGTCACCGCGCCCGACGGCACGGAGCACCGGCTCACCGCCCGGCACGCCGTCGCCGTCTGCACGGGCAGCAAGGCCGTGGTCCCCGGCCTGCCCGGCATCGAGGACGCCCGCCCCTGGACCAGCCGCGAGGCGACCAGCGCCAAGGCGGTCCCCGGCCGGCTGGTCGTGGTCGGCGGGGGAGTCGTCGGCGTCGAGATGGCCACCGTGTGGAACGCGCTCGGCGCGAAGGTCACCATGCTCGTACGCGGCAAGGGGCTGCTGCCCCGGATGGAGCCGTTCGCCGGTGAGCTGGTCGCCGAGGCGCTCACCGAGGCCGGCGCGGACATCCGTACCGGCGTCTCGGCCACCGCCGTACGCCGCGCGGACGGCGAAGGACCGGTCACCGTGGAACTCGACAACGGCGAGAGCGTCGAGGCCGACGAGGTCCTCTTCGCCACCGGCCGCGCCCCGCGCACCGACGACCTGGGCCTGGAGACGGTCGGCCTGGAACCCGGCTCCTGGCTCACCGTCGACGACACCTGCCGGGTCGAGGGCACGGACTGGCTCTACGCGGCCGGAGACGTCAACCACCGCGCGCTCCTGACCCACCAGGGCAAGTACCAGGCACGCATCACGGGCGACGCGATCGGGGCCCGCGCGCAGGGCAAGCCGCTGGACACCGCCCGCTGGGGCGCCCACGCGGCGACCGCCGACCACGCGGCCGTCCCACAGGTCGTCTTCACCGACCCGGAGGCCGCTTCGGTGGGCCTCTCCCTGGCCGAGGCGGAACAGGCCGGCCACCGGGTCCGCGCCGTCGACTACGACCTCGCCTCCGTGGCCGGGTCGGGTCTCTACGCGGACGGCTACCGGGGCCGCGCCCGCATGGTGGTGGACCTCGACCGCGAAGTCCTGCTGGGCGTCACGTTCGTCGGCCCCGGCATCGGCGAACTGCTCCACTCGGCGACGATGGCGGTCGCGGGCGAGATCCCCGTCGACCGATTGTGGCACGTGGTCCCGTCGTACCCGACGATCAGCGAGGTGTGGCTGCGGCTGATGGAGACGTACCGGGGGTAGGCGGGGAGAGCGGCTGCCCGACGCGCAGGTTCCAGCGCCCCGAGCGGCCGCTCAGCTCCGTCAGCGTGAGCGGGGCGACGTCGAGGCGCCAGAACGCCCGGGGCGGCAGCGCGAGCGCGTGGACCACGGCCGCGCGCACCAAGGACGGTTCGGCGACGGCCAGCACTCGGCCGGCACCGCTCACCGAGTCGAGCCAGGCCCCCGCCCTCGCGCACAGGCCGAGCAACGACTCGCCGCCGTGCGGGGCGGCCGAGGGGTCGGCCAGCCAGGCGGCCACCCCCTCCGGCTCGCGCCTGCCCACCTCGTCCAGCCGGGCGCCCGACCAGCGCCCCAACTCCCAGTCCAGAAGGGCGGTTTCGACCGCCGAGGGTAGGCCCAGTGCCTCCGCCGTACGGGCGCACCGCTCGGACGGGCCGTGCACCGCCCGGTCCGCGTCCGGGACATGTGGTGCGGCCAGCCGTGCCATACGCACACCCGACGCGTCGAGCGTGGCGTCACCGGCGAACCGGGCCTCACGCAGCGCCGCGTTCATCGCCGGTGAGATCAACATCACCCGTACCGTCATACCCGCCCTCAACTCCCGCAACAGAGGCCCCGCGGCCCAGCACACCATGGCATCCCGGCCACGCGAGCCGCTTGCACGGGGCATGGCGGAGCCAGGCGCTCAGGCGGTATGGTCGCGGCGACATGACGAGGGTGTGACGGAAGTCCGGTGAGAATCCGGCACGGTCGCGCCACTGTGTACCCGCGCACGCGGGAAGTCAGACCCAGCACCTTCGTCTCAGGCACCACGAACGGGACGCGTGTTCCCACAGGAGGTTCTGCCATGGCACAGAGTGCTGCCCCCGCAACCGGCGCACCCGCCATCACTCCCATCTCCCTGAAGGCCATTGCCCCTTGGGCGGTCTTCTTCGGCATCCTCATGCTGGTCCTGCTCTACTTCGTCGGCGCCGAACAGGGTGCCACGGCCCTCATCTCGGGCGAAGGCGTCCACGAGTGGGTCCACGACGGCCGTCACCTGCTCGGCTTCCCCTGCCACTGACCGCCCTACCGGCTGATCCAGGGGAATCCCTCATGAACTCCATATCTGTCAGAGCCCTGTTGATCCGGGGCATGCTGGCCGGACTGGCCGCGGGCGCGCTCGCGCTGCTCGTCGCCTACTTCCTCGGCGAGTCCAGGGTCGACGCGGCCATCGCCGTCGAAGAGGCCGCGCACAGCGCCCACGGCCACCACCACGGCGCCGGCGAGGAACTCGTCAGCAGGGGCGTGCAGTCCACCGCCGGCCTGGCCACCGGTGTACTCGTCTTCGGCGTCGCGGCCGGCGGCATCGCCGCACTCGTCTTCTGCTACGCGCTGGGCAGGGTGGGCCGGTTCGGCCCCAGGGCCACGGCCGCGCTGATCTCGGGCGCCGCGCTGCTCAGCGTATACGTCGTGCCGTTCCTGAAGTACCCGGCCAACCCGCCGGCCGTCGGCAACCCCGACACCATCGGCAGACGCACCGCGCTGTTCTTCCTGATGGTCGCCCTCAGCGTGCTGCTCGCGGTCGCCGCCGTCATGGTCGGCAAGCGGCTGGCACCCCGTCTGGGCAACTGGAACGCGACGGTCGCGGCGGCGGCCGGTTACGTCCTGCTGATCGCTCTCGCCTACGTGTTCCTGCCCTCCTTCAACGAGGTCGGCAAGGACTTCCCCGCCACGCTGCTGTGGCAGTTCCGGCTGGCCACGCTCGCGGTGCAGGCCACCCTGTGGACCGCGTTCGGCCTGCTCTTCGGCCACCTCACCGAACGGCTGCTGGTGCCGAGGGCCGACACGCTGTCGGACGGCCGGACGAACCGTACGGCCGCCGCCGTGGGCTGACGCCCGCGTACGTGCCGTTGTACGGCGGAGCCCGCCGGGTGCTCCGGGCGGGCTCCGCCCGTTCCACGCTTCTACGCCGTCCACTCGGCCAGGTAGTACTTCAGCGAGGCGTCCTCACCCACGAGGCGCATCCCGGCCGCCGTCATGACGTGCTGCGAGGGGATGTTGCCGGTGTCGGCGTCCCCGCGCACCCGGGAGACGCCCTGTTCCCGGGCGAACCGCAGCAGCGCCCGCAGCGCCTCGGAGGCGTAACCCCGCCCGCGCGCCGACTCCACGAGCCCGTACCCGATCGTGACGCTGCCCCGATCGTCCGGCGCGCCGTGGAAGCCGATGCCGCCGATGACCACACCGTCGGTCCGGAGCCGTATCTCGTACGAGCAGAACGGGCTGGGATCGCCGGTGTCCGCGCAGGTCGTGAGGAAGCGCGAGGCGGCACCCCGCTCGCCGGGGGAGGGATAGCCGGGAGCCCAGCGCGCCCCGGCCGGCGGCGACCCCGCGGCGACGTGCTCGGCGTCGGCGGGGCTCATCGGGTGCAGGAACAGGCGCGGCGTTTCAAGGTCGTTCATGGTCCTGTGGAGTATCACGCCGCCGCCGTTCCCGGCACCCGGAATATGCCGGGCGCCGGGACGCGCTCACGCCGGACCGAGGTCACCGGAGAGCGCGGCGGCCAGCCGCAGCTGTGTGTCCGCCTCGGCCTGCCGCCCCTGGCGCTCCAGGGTCCGGCCCAGCATCAGGCGGGCGTAGTGCTCGACCGGGTCGCGCTCCAGAACCGACCGCAGCTCCGTCTCGGCCCGTCCGAGGCTCGCCGAGTGGTAGTAGGCGCGGGCCAGCAGCAGCCGGGGCGCGACCTGCTCCGGGACCTCCGCGACGAGGCCGTCCAGGATGCGTGCCGCGGTCCCGTACTCCTTCGCGTCGAAGAAGAACCCCGCGCGCTCCCAGCGCTCGGCGGCGGTACCGAACTCGTAGTAGCTGTCGCTCATGTCGTCTCCTCGGTCGGGCGGGTGTCCGATCCGCACAACACCCACAGGTGGTTTAACATTCCACTAATTGTCCGGCGTGGGTGTCACCCGCCCCCGCCCGCATCGGAATAGGTTGAGCGCCATGAGCAATCTCGATCGCCAGGCCGTCCCCACCGTCTGCGGGGGCCGGGGCTTCGTCGTCGCGGAGCCCGTACGTGAACTGCTGGCCCCGCGCACGGTGCGGCTCGGCGAGTCAACCGAGGTCCGCAGGCTGCTGCCCAACCTGGGCCGCCGGATGGTCGGTGCCTGGGCCTTCGTGGACCACTACGGCCCCGACGACATCGCCGACGAACCCGGGATGCAGGTGCCGCCGCACCCCCATATGGGCCTCCAGACCGTCAGCTGGCTGCACGAGGGCGAGGTCCTGCACCGCGACAGCCTCGGCAGCCTCCGGACGATCCGCCCGCGTGAACTCGGCCTCATGACCTCCGGCCGCGCGATCAGCCACTCCGAGGAGAGCCCCAAGCAGCACGCCGCCCTGCTGCACGGCGCCCAGCTGTGGGTGGCGCTCCCGGACGCGCACCGCTTCACCGAACCCCACTTCCAGCACCACAGCGACCTGCCCGCGGTCACCGCTCCCGGCCTCACGGCCACAGTGATCCTGGGCGAACTCGACGGCGCCACCTCGCCCGGCACCGCGTACACCCCGATCGTGGGCGCCGACCTCTCCCTGACCCGAGGCGCGCGGGCCCGGCTCCCCCTGGACCCCGACTTCGAGTACGCCGTGCTCTCGATGTCCGGCGAGGCGGAGGTCGACGGTGTCCCGGTCCTCCCCGGCTCCATGCTCTACCTCGGCTGCGGCCGCACCGAGCTCCCGCTCCGCGCGGAGTCCGACGCGGGCCTGATGCTCCTGGGCGGCGAGCCGTTCGAGGAGGAGTTGATCATGTGGTGGAACTTCGTGGGCAGGACCCAGGACGAGATCGCCCGGGCCCGCGAGGACTGGATGGGCGGCGACCGCTTCGGCACCGTACACGGCTACGACGGGCCGCCGATCCCGGCCCCGATGCTCCCGGACGTAGCCCTGAAGCCCCGAGGGCGTGTACGTTGACCTGCGGTTTTCCGAGTTCGGGGACGTCGGGTCCCGTTCGCGGCTCAGCCGTGGGGATGACGTGCTCCCACCCGGCCGGGACGCGCCCAGGAGGGGGATGGTCGGCGCCTTTCCCCGGCTTCGGATGCGTAGCCACGGTCGCGCACGATCAGGGGATGTCGGCGGTCCGCAGCTCTGTCGACGAGGCCCCGGACCCGGAACTGCGGCCGTGGCCTGTGCGGACTGGCCTCCGGCGCAATGCGGGGCGCCAGAGGTGATGCGACGGCCTCCCGGTCTCGCACTGTTTCCGTAAGCGTTATCCCCCGGCTGCGGTCTCGCCGGCCGGCGTTGTCCCGGGGGAGCCCGTGTGGTCGTGGGCGAGGTGGTGCTGCATGAGGAGATCCGCGCCGAAGTCATTCGAGGGATCGCGCCAGACGCTGTGCACGTGGTTGGCGTTGTCCTCGGCGTTGTCGAATTCGACCAGGGTCGCGGGCCCCTGGATGCGGAAGTAGTGAGGCTGGTCGATGGACGTGCCGCCGGCCCATGCGAACCGCAACTCCTCGACACCGCCGACCGCGGCGATGCGGTCCATTTCGAAGCCGACCAGGCCGGGGCGTGCGCGCTCGACGAACAGGGCGAGCAGAGTGTCGAAGGCGGTACGTTGAACCGGCGAGAGATCGCCGACCCGCACACCGCGAGGATGGGCGCGGAAATAGGCGAGAGCCCTGCGGTCGGCATCGGTGATCATCGCGTCGCGTCGGCCGACCCCATGGTAGGCGGGGTACTCGATGTCGCCGATCGTCTCCACGGTGCGCGTCACGAAGTCCGCCGGGGGCCTGGAGTGAATGATTGCTTCATTCCTCTGTGCGTGCGCGAGGCCGTCCAGCAGGACGAAGCCGGCGTCCTCCTCCTCGCCAAGGATCCGGAACGGGCCGAAACGGGCTGGTTCGGCGCCGAGCAGGAACGGGGTGGCATTGACCAGGTCTCCGTCCGCCACGGTCACGTTGATGGACAGGTGGTGACCGACCAGGCGCCATCCCCAGTCGCTGTCCGGTTGTGGTTGACCGAAGAAGGTGAGGAAGTATCCACGGGCATCGCGGAGAGTCGGGGCGATGTGACCGAACAAGGGGAGATTGAGCTCGCGCAGCACATGCTCGTTGGCCATCACCTGGACCACGCGTGCGTACGCGGGAGTCGACATCGATTCGGCGATGAGCCGGTGCGCCAGTACCTCCTGATGGCGGTCGAGCTCGCCGAGCGCAAGGCCGTGCCGGCCGGACTCGGGAAGGAAGTTCCAGTGCGTGCGGCCCGGGTCCGCGGAGGGCAGCAACACCTTGGCGCGCTGTTCGGTGGTCAGACCGTCGAACAGCCCCATCGCGGCAAAGGTGATGGCCGTTGCGTCGAACGAGCCGTCCGGTCGTGGCAGATGCGCCTCGGGAAGCTTGCCGTCGTGGTGTGAATGCCGGGTTCCCGTCATGCTGTGATGCCCTTCCTCGTCAATTGATCAGGATTTCATGCGCTGTCGTCTGCCGGAACACGGCCGGGCGCGGGGGACGATCGTGGTGGCGGCGACTGGCTCACCGGTTCTCACCATGACGGGCGGCGGAGGAGCGCCGTCGGCGCTGCCGCCCCGCGGCGGGCCGCAGGGTCCTCCGCAGTTGCGAGACGAACTCGGGTACATCCGTCTGCGCGCCGGCCGCAAAAACATAGAAGTCCGGGCGCGCGAGGAAAGCTTCGCACCCGTGCTTGGCGAACCACCGCTCGTAGACGCCGTCCAGATCATCGACGGTGCCCCGCTCGGAGACATCGGCGATGACACCGCCGATCTGCCGGAACCAGGCGATGTCAGCCGCGCTGAGGGACAGGGCGGGATCCCCGGCGCGACTGATCAGCTGCCAGCCCCCGCCGATCACATCGTCGAGCAGTCCTTCCCGTCGACCGCACCGAACCCTTCCCTGCGGCGCCAGCCGGCCCACCGCGCCTGTGCGCGCCATCGCCAACGACGGCTCGCCGAGCCTGGGGTGCGGAGGCTCCCGGGTGTCGGCGACGGAATCGCGGGACAACCGCCGCATCTCGGCATCGCGGGCGGCCGCCTTGTCGGGGTCGAGCTCACAGATGACCCGTCCGGCTGCCACCGCCTCGTCGATGATTTCCCGGACGTGGCCACTGCGTTCCGAACCGTAAGTGTCGAGCACCGAGGGTGCCGAAAGGCCCTGATGCGTCATCGCAATGCGCCAGCTGAGAGCACGCGCGTCACGCAGACCCGCGCAAAGCCCTTGACCGAGGAACGGTGGCATGAGGTGGGCCGCATCACCGGCCAGGAAGACATTCCCTCTGCGCCAGGCACATGCCCAACGCCCACGGAACGTATAGACGGCGTGCCGTTCCAGGTGAGCTGTCTCCGGGGTCACGCCCCAGGGTTCCATGAGGCGCCAGGCCGTGTCGGCCCGATTCAGCGCGTCGACAGCCATGTCGGCGTGGCGCATGAACTCGAACCGCCGCCTGCCCGGTCCGCTGTTCACCGCGGTCGCGGGCTGTGCCGGGTCGCAGTACTGGGCTTCGAATACTGACGAGGAAGAGGGACGGAACCGCATGATCAACGACGACAAGGCCGCGGTCATCGAGGCCTTGAACATGTACGCCTTCGCGCTCGACACGCGCCAATGGGACCTGTTCGACCGTGTATTCACCAAGGACGTGGAGGCTGTCTTCGGTCCGGCCGGAGCGGCCTGGGTCGGCCTGGAAGAGTTCAAGGCATCCTTCGCCGGCTTCCACGACAGCCTCGACAGCCACGTCCACACGATGATGGGCCAGCTGGTCACGGTCGACGGGGACGAGGCGAACGCGTTCAGTTACGGCACTTGGATCCTGGTGCGCGAGTCCGCTGAAGGCGGGCCCACCTGGACGGGAACCGGCTACTACGACGACGAGCTCGTTCGTACCGACGAAGGCTGGCGTATCAAGCGGCGCGTCTGCCGACTGTTGACGTGGACCGGCAACCCCGCAGTCCCCGAGCCGCAGCGCGAACACCAGCCGGACATGAACGCGGTCGGGCTGCACCAGTTCGCCAAGGAGGG
Source organism: Streptomyces sp. SAS_281 (assembly GCF_052542855.1). Lineage (NCBI taxonomy): Bacteria > Bacillati > Actinomycetota > Actinomycetes > Kitasatosporales > Streptomycetaceae > Streptomyces > Streptomyces sp. SAS_281. The sequence goes on along the minus strand of NZ_JBMNDO010000065.1, from coordinate 34,468 downwards.
CGACATCGCCTTCCTGAAGGCGATCGGCGAGAAGGAGAAGAGGAGGCGCCTGTGATTCGCGTGACCGCCGCGAACGGCAACCGGGGAAAGCGCCTCATTCCGACCCTGGTGGCGGCAGGAGCCGAGGTGCGCGCCTGTGTCCGCTCCGCCGGGTCGGCGCAGGCGCTCCGTGCCGGCGGTGCGACCGACGTCCTGGTCGGTGATCGGCCGACCCGGCGGTACTGGCTCGTGCCATGCGCGGCGTGGAGACGGTCTACTCCGTCGGGCCCGCCCTCCACCACGACTTCATCGGGAGCCCAACGTGCTGACGTGGCTGCTCGGTCGGCCGCCCACGACCTTCGGAGAGTCCGTTCGGCGGGAGCTCGCGCCGTCCAAGATCAAATGGAGTAGCCATGTCCCGGCCCATAGACGCCACCCTCTTCCGTGAGACCTTGGGGCACTACCCGACGGGCGTAGCCGTGGTCACGGCAGTGACGGACGAGGGGATACCGGACGGCATGGTCGTCGGGACCTTCTCCTCGGTTTCGCTCGATCCTCCGCTGGTTGCCTTCTATCCGGCGTGCGACTCGCGCAGCTTCGCGCGCCTCCGCAGCGCCTCGGCGTTCTGTGTCAACGTCCTGGCATCCGACCAGGAGCCGCTCTGCCGGCAGATCGCAACCAGGGGGGAGGGCAAGTTCGACAGGGTCGGCTGGCGGCCCGGCCCCTTGGGAGCGCCCATTCTCAACGGAGCTGTGTCGTGGATCGAGTGCACCTTTGAGGAGGTTCGTGAGGCGGGCGATCATCTCATCGTCCTGGGCCGGGTCCATGACCTTGCCGTCGAACGGTCGACGCTGCCGTTGCTCTTCTTCCAAGGCGGCTATGGACGGTTCTCACCCGGGTCCTTCGTGGCCGCACCCGATCCCGAGCTGATCCAGGCAGCGCATCTCGCTGAGACGATCAGGGCTCAGGTGGAGGAGCTCAGCGCTGAGTTCTCGGTCAACTGCAGTGTCCTCGCCAGGATCCGTGACGACGCGGTCCAGGTGCTCGCCATCAACCGGGATGCGGCCGGTGGCTCACCCCCGCTCGGGCATCGGCAACCCGTCATTCCTCCCATGGGAGCCGTATTCATGGCGGACGCGGTGCCGGCGGCGGTCGACGCGTGGCTGCGACGCGCGCCGGACGACAGCAAGGAGACCCGGGATCTCCACAGTGCGCTGCTGGACAGGGTCCGTGAGTGCGGATACTCCCTCCTAGCCGCGGAGCCACACCTGCTCGAGCGCCATCGGGCAGCTCTGGCCGCCTTCGAGCAGTCGGACCGCCTGCCACGCCAGGAACGCGCCGTCCGGCAGGCGACCGTGGAGTTGGCCGGGCTCTTCTGTCCCGACCTCGTGCCGGGACAGAAGTACGACCTCGCTTCGATCGTCGTTCTCATGCCCACGACGCCCGAGCTGCCCCCGATGGCTCTCCGTATGACGGGACTACCCCCATCGGCATCGACGGCTGAGGTCGAGTCGTGGATCGACGGCCTCAAACGGGTCGCCCAAGGCGTGGCTGCCGCCTGACCCTGCCGGTTCCGGTCCGCAGCCGACGAAGCACAGGGGGGAACCCGTGTGGACGGCTCCCCCCCCTCGTGTCAGACCTCGATGAGCTTCCACTGCTGCGGGGTACCGCCGTTGTCGGTCCACTGGATGACGGCGGTGCCCCGGCCCGTGGCATTACCGTTGTCCAGTACCTTGCCGCTGAGGCGGCTGGTCAGTCTGTAGGTGCCGTTGCCGGTACTGGTGATGCCCCATTGCTGCTGTGGGCCCCCGTTGTCGGTCCACTGGATGACCGCGGCGCCGTCGCCGGTGCTGTTGCCGTTGTCGAGCGCCTTTCCGCTCTGCTGGTTGACGAGCTTGTAGTAGCCGGAACCGACGCCGGTGACCTTCCAGCGCTGTGCCGTCCCTCCGTTGGCGGTCCACTGCATCGCGGGTGCCCCCTCCGCGCCGGTGCTGCCGTTGTCCAGGGCTTCTCCGCTGCGTACACAGATCAGCTGGTAAGTGGATCCGGACACGACGGCGGGTTCGGGTGGAGTGGCCGGAGTGACTGCTTGCATGACCACCGACCCGATGGCTTCGACCGCCCGGGTGTCGTCCCGGGGGGTCTGCGCGTCCCATCGGTTCCAGGTCAGGTTCAGGTCGGTCCGCCGTGCGTTCCATGCCGCGTCCGCGTTGCGCTTCATGAAGTCGTAGTACTGACCCCACAAGTTGTTCTCGCGGACGAATTCACCCATCCCTCGGGCGAATTCGGCCTGCCAGGTGCCCTCTCGCTGGCCGTTCGTCATGATTCCGTTGCTGGTGCGATCCCGGATGACCCAGTCGACCGTCCGTCTGGCGTCGTTGAACAGGCTTTCTCCGCCTTGATGGCGATAGATGGCCTGAGCCGCACTGACGAAGGCGCCTGCCGAGTACACGGTCTGCCCGGTCGACACGCTTCCGTTGGCCTGGATGTTCTCGTGGACGCCGCCGGTGGAGCGGTCCAGCAGCGTGTTCCATGTCCAGTCGTAGATCGCGCGCGCCTTGTCCAGGTAGGCGCGGTCACCGGTCGATTGGTGGATCAGACAGCCGAGAACGACCGCGGGGCTGTTGCTGAGGGCACTCTTCTCGTTCTTGTCGACGCTCCACCAGACACCGCCGCCCAGGGCACCGTCCCAGCCGCGGCCATGAACCCGGTCGAAGGCGTAGCGCGCCTGGTTCAGATAGGTCTCGTTGCCCGTGATCCGGTAGCCGCGTGCGAAGGCCAATCCGGCCCAGAGCAGATCGTCGTTGTAGTCGTTCCAGTTCCAGTCGTATAGGCCGCCGCCTCCCTGGTTCTGCTGGAGGAAGGTGTCGAGAAGGCCGCTGATGAGTCCGCGGGTCTCGGAGGTAGGAGCGCTGTCGTAGACGTCCTCCACCGTCTGGATGTCCAGGGCCTGACGCCAGAAGTAGTCCTTTTCCGCGTTGCCGAGGGAGGTCTTGTAGTAGCGCCGGCCGCCGTCGGAGATGAGGAAGGCGGAGTTGAGCGCGGAGAAGGCCGCGTTGGCATTGCTGGTCCCCAGAGTCGATGCGCGCGGCGCCTCGTGCGAGGACCGCTTCAACGTTCCGGCGAAAGCTGGGGCGGTTGCCGTGGCCATGGCGATTCCCGTTGCCGTTGTTGCCGTGAGGAAGGTTCTCCGTCCGATCATGCGTCTCTCCTGGGTGTGATGCGGGCGTACTCGGGAGTGTGGGGATCCCTCAGTTGCTCCGGGCGCGATGCGCGGATGAGCAGGCGTATGACGGCTATTCGGTCGCGGTGGGGCGACGGGACGCGGCCATCGCGTCTCGGACGTCCGCGAGCGGTCGCAGCCTGTAGGTGTATGAGTAGTCCCGGTCGGCGAAGAGCTTGTACTCGTCGTGGGTCTGCGCGCCCCAGCTGGTGTCACCACCGACACCCATCTGCCGGTGGCTCAGGCGCAGAACGACCTGCTCACGCGGGGTGAGTTGATGGTCGTGGAGGGCGCCGGATGACAGGTCCTCGGGGGTGTAATGGGAGGCGTTGACCTCAAGCAGCGGCTCACCGGTGGCGAGCAGGCCGGAGCCGCTGCCGTCGGTCAGCGCCATCCAGCGCACGTCCGTCTTGTTGCCGTTCTCCTGAGGGCGGATATAAGGGGTCCACTGCCCGGTGACGGTGCCGGAGTAGAGGCCCACGTCAGTTCCGTTGTTGCGGTCCCAGTGGTTCTCCTCGGGGCCGCGGCCGTAGTAGTGCACGTGCTCCAGGCGATGGGGCAGGTGGAGCAGGGTGCCGACCTCGGGGATGTACGGCAGCGAGGACGCGCCCGGGTGCAGGGTGTTGGTGACCTTGATCTCGGCGTTCCCGAAGACGGTGTAAGTAGTGGAGTACGTGGACTCGGTCGAGGTCGGCAAAGTGCCCCGGACGGTGATCTCCACTGCCTTTGAGCCCAGCTTCCGCACCTGCACGTCCGACACGGTGCGGTCCGCTCCGGCGTGGCGCCAAGTGGCGTTGCGGGTGTTCTGGTCGTTTCCGAGGTCGTTGTCCGTGGGGGCGCGCCAGAAGTTGGGGGCGGGGCCGGAGACGATCAGTTCGGTGCCGCCGGCCCTGTACGAGTTGATGACACCGTCGGCCTTGCCGATGGAGACGGAGAAGCCCTTGCCGGTCACCGTGACGGCGCCGTCACCGTCCACGTGACTCAGGTCCGGCACTCGGCTCAGTGGTACCGGGGCGACCCTGGGGCTGCCGGCGTCGACGGGAAGTTGTTGCTTGGCCACTTCGAAGCCGGCTCCCGCCCACTTCGTCGCCGTTCTGGTGGTGAACGACAACTGCAGGAAGTACTCCGTTCCCGGCTCAGGGTTGGACGGCATCCGGAAGGGGACGGTGATGTCGCCATCGGTCAACGGTGCGATATCCATGGCCCGGCGGGAGAGCTCGCCGCGCTGGACGGGCCTGCCGTCGGCGACGAGAGCCCAGGTACCGCGGAATTCGGTGAGGTTGGTGAACAGGTATTCGTTGGTCAGCCTGACGCGCCCGGACGCGAGCGCACCGGCCCCTGCGGCGGGTGCGGCGTTGATGGCCTGGTGGATCTGCTTGACCTCGGCCGCCTTACCGCCGGTGCGACGCTCGGCGGTGACGACGCCGTTGGCGCAGAAGTTGCCGTCGTTCGGGTTGTCTCCCCAGTCGCCGCCGTATGCGAGGTAGGTGGGCTTCTCCGGTCGCATCTCGGTGTAGGTGGCGGTGGAGGCGTCGAACCACAGCCGTACGCCGTCGCCACCGGCCTTGCGGCTGTCGTCCGCCAGCTCGGCGGGGGACAGGGCGCGCGCGTAGACCCGAGCCTGCCGGATCGTGCCGCTGAAGACACGGGTGGGGTTGTCGGCGTCCGAGCCCAAAGCGACGGGGGCATCGATGCTGCCGGGTGTGCGGTCGGTGACTGTGGTGGCCCTGGCCATGCCATCGATGTAGAGGGTCAGGGTGCCGGCGGTGGCGTCGAACACACCCGCGACATGGTGTTCGGTCCCGGTCCAGTCGGCCGGCAGCGCGGCGGCGGCACTGATCCATTCCCCGCCGGAGTAGATGAAGAATTCGAGCGTGCTGCCGGTCTGCTTGAGGGAGAACTGGGTGTCGCCCTTGGCGACGATCGGCTGGTCCCCGCCGACTGCGCCGGGTGTGGCCCAAGCCTCCAGGGTCAGCGAGCCGTTGAGGTCCAGGGATCGGTCGCGCGTGAAGGCCGCGCCACCGGTGAGGCCCTTTCCCGGGTCGAAGTGGGAGGCGGCGCCGAGGTCGGCGGTCAGCCTTTTCGGCCCGGTTTCGGTGAGGAGCCTCCGCGACGGGGTGGGCCATCGCAGTGACTGGTCGGCGAAGTCCCAGATCCAGCCGCCCTGCAGCACGTCGTAGGAGCGGAAGACGTCCCAGTACGCCTTGAAGTTTCCATTGGAGTTGCCCATCGCGTGCGAGTACTCCTGGAGAATGTACGGGCGGGTGTCGGAGGTGTCCTTGGCTCGTTTCTCGACGTCCCACGGCTGGGTGTACATCTCGGAGCGGATGTCGCTGACCCCGGGTCGGCTGTCGCCCTGGTACTGGATCACGCGAGTGGGGTCGTAGGAGTGGATCCAGTCGTACATGGCGGAGAAGGCCGACCCGGCCCCGGCCTCGTTGCCGAGCGACCAGATCACGACGCAGGGGTGGTTCTTGTCCCGGTGGACCATGTGCTGGGCGCGGGCCACACAGGCCTTCGTCCAGTCCTCGTGGTCGGCCGGGTAGCTGTCGCTGACGCCGTGGGTCTCGAGGTTGGTCTCCGCCACCAGGTACAGGCCGTACTCGTCGGCGAGCTCCAGCCACACCGGGTTGTTGGGGTAGTGCGAGGTCCGGACGCTGTTCATGTTCAGCCGCTTGATGACCTCGATGTCCCTGACCATGTCGGCCCGGGTCAGCGCGGAGCCGTGGTCGGGGTCCATCTCGTGCCGGTTGGTGCCGCGGAACGAGATGGGCTTGCCGTTGATGCGCATCAGCCCGTCGGTGAGCGCGAACTCGCGCAGCCCTACCCGGTGCGAAAGAGTCTCGGTCACTCGCCCGGACGGGTCGCGCAGCCGCAGCACGGCCGTGTAGAGGTACGGATGCTCTGCCGACCACAGACGCGGGGCGGGAACGGGGGAGGCCGCCTGGACGGTGACGTCCGTGCCGACCGGAACGGCGCCGAGGTCGGCGCTTTGCCGCAAGGGGCGCCGCCAGACCGGGTGCCCGTCGGCGTCGTAGAGCTGGGTTTCGACTGTGTACGAGCCACGCCACGCCCCTGCGCCGTACGCGCGCACGGACGCGGTGACGGACAGCTGGGCGGTGGCGTGACCGTCGCCGAGCGGGGTGTCGAGCTTGAAGTCGCGCAGGTGGACGGCGGGGGTCGAGTACAGGAAGACCGAGCGGAAGATACCGCTCAGCCTGATCATGTCCTGGTCCTCCATCCAGTCGCCGTCGGAGAATCGGTAGACCTCGACGGCGATGTGGTTGGTGCCGGACGTCAAACGATCGGTGATGTCGAACTCGGCGGACGTGTAGGAGTCCTCCCGGTACCCCACCTGCTCCCCGTTGACCCATACGTAGAAGGCGGATTTGACGCCCTCGAAGTGCAGGAACACCCGTCGGCCGGACCAGTCGCGCGGCACGGTGAAAGTGCGGCGGTATTGACCCACGGGGTTGTACTTGGTCGGTGCGAATGGCGGCTGCGCGTTCTCCCCGCGACCGTTGGCACCCCACCAGGGATAGGTGATGTTGACATAGATGGGGAAGTCGTAGCCGTGCTGCTGCCAGACCGAGGGGACGGGAATGGTGTCCCAGGAACTGTCGTCCAGGCCAGGCCGGAAGAAGTCGGAGTCCCGCTCGTCGGGGCGGTCGGCGTAGGCGAACTTCCAGACGCCGTCCAGATCGCGCCGCCAGGGGGATTCGGTGCGGTCGCATGCGAGCGCCTGGTCGATGTCCGCGTACGGCATGAGCGTCGTGTGGGACGGCTCGGAACCGACGTCGAAGATGGCGATGTTGTTGTTCCACTCCGGGTAACCGTTGGCCGGCGGCTCCCAGCCGGTGGCAGCCGAGCCGCTGGCGGGTGCGGCGCCGGATGCGGTCCCCGCACTGAACGCGCCGAGGGCGAGTGCTCCGAAGCCGGACGCGCCTGCCTCCAGGAGGCGCCGGCGGCTCAGGGGGCGGTGAGCAGGGCTAGGCGTGTGACCGTTGGACATCGACTGTGGCATGACACCTGTCCTTCGAGGACTGGAAGGGGTTCGAGCGCAGGGAGAACAGACCGGGAGGCCCCCGCCGGTCGCGGACGGGAGCGCCCGTCCGCGACCGGTTGACGGCCGGGTGGAATCAGCCGCGGGCCCACCTCTGGTTGGCGCCTCCGTTGCAGGACCAGATGACGGCCTGGGTTCCGTTCGCCGTGCCGCTGCCGTAGGCATCGAGGCACTTGCCGGAAGCCACTCCGACGATCGAGCCGTCGGACCTGACGCGCCACTGCTGGCTCGCCGAGTTGTTGCAGTCACTGATGATGACGGCGCTGCCGTCGGCGATCGCACCGCCGCTGACGTCCAGGCATTCGGTGGGGAAGACCCGGAGCTGGTTCGAGGCCGTGGATGTCCACGTCTGGTTGGCGCCTCCGTTGCAGTCCCACAGGGCGGGCCGGGTGCCATTGTCGGCGTTGCTGTTGGGCACGTCGAGGCAGCGACCGGAGCCCGCGCCTCTCACCGGGCCGGTAACCGCGCCCCGTGACCATCTCTGGAGGGCTCCGCCGTCGCAGGCGCGGATCGCGAGCGCCGAACCGGCGGCGGTGAGGCACTTGTCCGAGGCGGGGTTGAGGACGGAGCCGTCGGGGCGGACTGTCCACTGCTGGGCTCCGGTGTTGTTGCAGTCCCAGATCTGCACCGGAGTACCGTCAGCGCTCGCACCCCCGTCGACGTCCAGGCACTTGCCGGCGAACACGGTGAGCTGCCGCGCGGGAGTCTGTGTCCACAGCTGGTTGGACGCACCGTGGCAGTCGAAGAGCTGCACATCCGTTCCGTTGGTCTGAGCGTTGTTGGGCACATCGACACACAGGCCCGACTCCTGGCTCTTCAGGACGCCGTCGACGTCGGCCGACCCGCAGGTCGTCATCCCCGCCGTGTACTGGCACAGGGCGGAGGCGAAGCCACCGTTGCGCTGCATGGGTACGGACAGGGTGTCGGAGGCGGTGACCACCTTGGTCTCCCGGACGAGCGGGCCGGGCCCGTCCCGCACCGTCTCCAGCAGCCACTGGCCACCCCCGAGGAAACTCAGCGGTGTCTGAAACGTCTTGGCCGCGATGGACGAGATGCCGCCGACGAACCACCTCTCGCCCGAGCGACGGGCCACATACGCCTCCTGACCGGGACTGCCGGCAAGCAGCCTGGTCTCGTCCCAGGCGGTCGGCAACTGGTCGAGGATGCGCAGTGCGTCGGGCCGTGACTGGTAGCTCTCGGGGTTGTCCGCGTAATGCTGCCACCCCGATTCGAACACCACGGCGGTCGCCAGCTCATGGGCGTCGGTGGTGTCCCGGTTGTTCATGCTGAAGACAACCGGTGTGAAGTCCATGCTGGAGATCACGTTGCGGGTGAACGGGAGCACCGTGTTGCGGGCGGCCCTGTTGTTCTGCTGTTCCGCGCCGTAGACCGCTTCACCGGTCATGACATGCGGCCAGGTGCGCTGCATGCCCCGTTCTGTGGCGGCACCGTGGAAGTTGACGAGCAGCTTGAGCTGGGCGGTCTGGGCGAGCACGGCGTCGTACCACTTCAGCGTGGGCTGGGTGTACTCGTAGCTGAAGTCGATCTTCACCCCTGCTACGCCCCAACTCTTGACGAGGGGAAGCCAGGTGTTGCGCTGTTCCGCCGTCTGGAGGGCGGCACTGTTGAACCAGGCGATCACCTTGACACCGCGCGCGTCGGCGTATTTCACGAGGTCCGGCATCCAACTGGACTGCCATCCCTCGTCGACCAGGACGTAGCCCCAGCCGTGGTGCTGGGCGAAGTCGATGTACTTGCGCTGACGGGCGGGATCGGAGGGGCTGGAGTGTTCCGTCAGCCAGGACCAGGCGGAGGCGCCCGGCTTGATCCAGGAGGTGTCGCTCACCTTGGAGGGCTGGGCGAGGTCGTCGACGAGCGTGGACGTGGTGACGGTCGCCAGGTCGCCGACCGCGGCGGTGCGCCACGGGGTGGACAGGGGCAGTTTCGTGGTGACGGGGGGACTGGTCAGGCTCGTCGTGTATGTGGCCGATCCCGCGGCGTGCGTGAGGCGGCTGCCGGCGTAGCGGCCGTCGAGGTCGGTCTCGGCCAGCAGCGCGTAAGCGGATCCGACCTTGAAGAGCGCCGGGACGGCATAGTCGTTGGCCGGGGCCCCGCCCGCGGTCGTGTGAATCCACTGTCCCTGATCCTCACGATGGCCCGGGACCAGCCAGGCATCGGCCGAGGACGGAACTGTCCAGGACGATGCCTCGCGTTCGACCGTCACGTTCCCCGAACCGGGCAGGACGTACCGGTAGGCGGCGCCTGTACCCGACACCCGCACCACCACGTCGAGGCGGGCGCCGCCCGCGCCTGTGAAGGACAGGGTCGCCTGGGTGAAGGCCGTCTGCCGGGCGCGCTGCTTCCCGGTCGTCATCGTGTACGACTCGGTGACCGTCCTGTCTTGCCGGCCGGTGAATGCCAGGCCCTTCGTCAGGTCGGCGGCACTGGTCTCGATGCCGATGGGGGACGCGGCCAGCACGGTCGTTCCTTGGCGGGACACCGCGAACCGTAACTGTCCGCTGTCACCGTCCAGGGTGACTTGCGCCGAAACCGGAGCGTTCGCGTTCGGGCCCGCGACTGTCCAGGAGGTGACTGCGGCGGCTGCCGCACGGGAGGTTGCTGCAGGAGAGAGAGCGACGGTCAGTGAGGCGACCATCGCACAGATGATCACGAGCGCAGTTCTGACTCTGCTTATGGACACGGCATACCCATTCGATGGGGGCGAGGGATGCCACACAGTGTGGAGTTATGTTCGTTCGCGCGTCAACGCTCCGAACAGAAATCAACAAAAAGTCGCCCTGCGGTGGATGGATGATTGCTCCTCATGGGAGCAGTGCACACGTGACGACGGCGATTACAACCTCGTTTGTCGGCACGAACATAGACGCGGCGACTGCGGGGCGTAAAAACTGCGTAGGCGGCCTCTTCTGGGGCGGCATGTTGACATCGCGTCGTGTTCGCCCTCTCGGTCGGGGGCGGGTTGCCGGTCGCAGCCGTGCGGGTGCACGCGTCTTTCTGATCGGAAGGGATCGATGGCGCTGCATCTTGCCGACTCTTTGCCAGGGGATCCCAATCCCAGGTGTACGGCTTTTCCGGAACCGACCACCGATATAAGAGAGTAATGCGAGTTCCCGCAGTCTCTTCAAGACATCGTGGATATCGTCTCGTCGTTCCCAGCGGATGCGGATGCGGATGCGGATGCGGATGCGGATGCGGATGCGGATGCGGATGCGGATGCGGATGCGGATGCGGATGCGTCGGAAGCCTGTGTAGCCAGGTGATGGTGCGCTCGACCACCCAGCGGTGAATGCCGAGGCCGGATCCGTGCGCGACTCCGGGGCGGGCTGCCGACGAGCCCGGAACCGGGGGGGGGGGGCTTCGCCAGGTGCGGCAGGAGCTGGGGGACGTCGTTGCGGTTGCCGCCGGTCAGCGACTCCGCGAGCGTGATGCCCTGGCCGTCGACGAGGAGATGGTGCTTGCTGCCCGGCCGTGCGCGGTCGACCGGGATGGGGCCGCTATCGGGCCGCGCCGAGCGGCCCGGACGTGGGAGGAGTCGATCACCGCCCGCGACCAGTCGAGCTGCTTGGCGGCCCGCAGTCTCGCCGGCAGGATGAGGTGCGACTGGTCCCAGACGCCGGCGTTGTTCCAGGCAGCCGGCCGGCGCCGGCACGTCACGCCGGAACCGAAGCCCAGCTCTTGCGGCAGGTACTCCCACTGAATCCTGGTATGCCTTCGACCCTGGCCGAATACTTTCTGGCCTTCACCGGGATCTCGGCCAGCCTGATCTGCTACCGAAGGCTCAACCTGTGAGCCGGACCTTCATTGGCGCCTCCGGACCACGGCTGTCCCCGCGTCCAGGTCGATCCCCATCCTCGGCGGAGCACCGTCGAGCGTGTCGTCTCGCAGGGCAAGTTGCTCCTGGCGTCGCTCAAGCTGCACACGTTTGTTGGCATTCAAGAACGCATGCAGTTCATCGGTGACCGTGGCGCCGACACCCAACCCGCCGGCGGGCGTCCGAGCTCTCAAGAGGCGACACAGCCACTTGGGGCGCCCGACTCGCACCAGTACATGGCGGATCGACGCCAGCATGAAGGGGACGAGTACTAACACCGCCATGATCAGCAGCCCTGACAGCATCATCATGCTGATTCAACGTCCTGATCACGCACCCGGTTCCAACGAGCGCGGCTCCCCCTCTACGTGAGCGGCCCGGGCAATCGAAAGACATCACCCGCCCTACGTGCCACCACAGACGTCCGCTGCCTCAGTCGGCCCGAATCGTTCCACCACCCGAACTGCAATGAAGTACGCCTGGCAGAAGAGAACGTGCTTTTAACGCACATCCCCTCGGCCTCACCGTGTCCGACAGCCGCTTTCGCCTGCACCGCTACGCACGGTTGCTCCTGACCGGGGGTCCGTCGCTGGAGGGGCTTGCGGAGCGGCCCGCCCCGCGCCGGTGCGGGTGTGCCTCCGGCGGTTCCTCTTTGGGCGCCCCGCCCGGACTTGCAGATTCGGCTGTGCCGTTGCACGTCGCGGGTTTCGACCCGGAGACTGTTGGTTGCGTGCAGGGGGCGGCTCAGTGCGCTGTCATCGAGGGGGGGGCACTTGAGTATCGAAGCAGCCATCGCGGGTCGACTGGCCGGTGTCGTCGCCGGGCCCATGGTGGGGCGTCTGCAGCGGGAACTGGCTCGCCGGGGGCGGGCCAGGGGGAGCCTCGCGCACGCCCTGGACCGGATCGCTGCGCCGGATGGACGGCCCGTTTCTCCGACCGCCCTCCTCAATGAGCTGCCACACGGGGTGAACAACCGCGACGTGCTCGGTTGCATAGAGACTCCGGAGTTCAGGGCTCTCGCTCAGCAGTTGATGGCTGTCGAGATACTCGATGGGGACCTGAGGGCAGCGACGAAGATCAAGTTCGCTTTGCGGGACTTCTTCCGGAGGAGGTTCCCGAACGCGGATGTCGCCGCCCTCAACAACTACTCGGAACTTCTGTTCGTGCATCTGCACCGCAGGTGCGAGGGGCTGGCCCGCGAGCTTCGTGCCGCTCTGAAGGACGAGTCACAGGCCATCGACTGGGCGCACGCCACCTTGGCCCGAGCCACCGCGGACTCGATCGAGTCGTACCTGGCGGTCCTGGCTCGTCCTCATAGGCTGACGGCAGAGGACCGCGACGAATGGACGCAGCGTTACCGGAAAGCGTTTTCGCTGCACGAGGAGATACCACTTCCCGACCTCGGGAACCGCCGCAGGATCCACTACAGCGACATATTCGTGGAGCCCACCCTGATCCACGGACAGGCGGGAAGCCGGACCTCCTTCGACGACTTCATCGACGCCATAGACCGGACCGTGCTCCTGGGCGACCCCGGGGCCGGGAAATCGACGAGCAGCGCCATATCCGCAGCACTGCTGTTTCAGCGGGACCGATTGATACCCTTCTACGTGGTGATGCGTGAAGTCGACTTCACCGCCTCGGGGTTCTCGCTGGTGCGGGCAGTCGAGGAGCAGTTGTCCCACCGGTACCAGATCAAGGTCCCGCAGGGACTCATCGAGGAGCTCCTTCTCGAGGGCTCCGCGCTGCTGGTCTTCGACGGTCTCGACGAAGTGCAGTCCGCGAGCCTGCGTCGGAGGTCCTCAGAAATCATTGAGACGGCGAGCCGCCTGTACCCGCTGTCGCGTGTTCTCGCCACATCACGGATCGTCGGATACAGCTCGGCGAGGCTGAATCCCGTGACCTTCCACGAGTATCGCATCCAGCCGTTCGACGACGGGCTCGTCCTGGAGAACGGTGAGGTCCGCGCTTACGTATCCAAGTGGTTCTCCGTCGGATCGCGTCTGCCGGAGCCTCCCGACCAGGTGACCGACGCGTTCATGAGGGAGAGCGCGAGCATCCCCGACCTGCGCTGCAATCCGCTCCTGCTGGCCTATATCTGCGTGCTGTATCGGGGGCACCGATTCATACCGCGCAGCCGGGCGCAGCTGTACAAGAAATGCGCAGAGCTCCTTCTGGCCGACTGGGACAATTTCCAGGGGCTTCCGGTCGACAGCGAGACGGATCTCGACACCGTACGGCACACCCTTGCCGCGCTGGCCTACCGGTCCATCACAGACCCCCAGTGGCTGGCGGGCATGCCGGAGGCCGACGTGAAGACGGTCGCTGCGGCAGCGATGTCCGACGAGTCGGTGCCCGCGCTGGAGGAGGCGCGCCGGTTGGCAGAAAACCTCGTTGACCTGTGCCGCGGCCGTGCGTGGATCTTTACGGAACTCGGAACGGAGGTGGACGGCTCGGGAGTCTTCGGCTTCACGCATCAAAGCCTTCAGGAGTACTTCGCGGCCCTTCACCTGGCGCGCAACAGCGGAACCCCCGAACTGCTGGCGGATCGTCTCCTGCCCGAGCTCACGGGCGGACGATGGGAGATCCTCGCCCAGATCTGCATGAATCTGGCGGACGAGAAATGGGCCGGCGGGAGCAGCCGAGTCGTCACCCGGATGCTGGAGCGCGGGCAGACGACGGAAGGAGATGCCCTGCGGACCCTTGTCGAGTTCATGGCTCGCCGGCTTGACGTCGTCAAGATCAACGTGGCGACCATGCGACTCCTCATGAAACTCGCCATCGAGAGTTACATATCCACCGGTTCCGGGGAGCTCCGCGAGTTTCTGTCACCTTCGGGCCCCTACCCGGAAGCGGCATGGGCGGCATTTCAGGCTGTCGCCGAGGACCAGTTGACCCTGGAGGCGGACCGGGAGACACGCCACGGGCTGGCCGTGGCGTGGCTCGTGGCGAACGTCCACTACCTGCCCGCGTCGCCCCGTGATCGACGAGCGGTGAGCATCCACGCCGATCCCGTCCGAGCGCATCTCGACTCCGTGGAGGGCCTGCGGACTATCGCCCTCAACGCGCTGCACCACTCTCCGGCCGGCTGGGCTCTTTCCCTGTACACGGGTGCTGCCAACATCCGGATGCTGGCGAGCCCACAGGCTCGGAGAGCCGCGGGACCACCCGACGCCGCGCACAGCAATGTCCTGTCCGTCATGCTTGACACGGCGGGCACCCCCAACTCGCTGGGACCCATCTCGCCGGCCGCGTGGGTCTTCGACAGCCTCGGCGGTACGGGTGTCGGCCGGACACAATACGGACGGGCCCGCGAGGCTCTCGCCGATCTCGCCACGATGTTGGGGGACCCGATGGACACCCTGGTGAATCTCGACATCCCACGGCTCGACGACCGGTTCCTGGAGTACTGGAACACCTGCGGTGCCGCCCGCTGCGACAGGGCCGTTCGGGAGTTGTACGAACAATCCGGAGGCGCCGACCGTGGTGGGAGCCCGGATCTCACCGGGTTGATCTACCTGTGCATGGCCCTCATGGAACTGTTCGAAGAGGCTTTCACCGCCCAGGTCAGGTACCCGCTCTCGCTCGCCCTGTTGGCCAAGGCCCGCCGGGAGGACTCGCAGGCCTTGGCGCCATTGCTGCCACGACTCCTGTACCCCGCCCGCCGGTTCGTGGAGAACTGGTCCGAGGGCAGGCACATCTGGAACATGGACAGAGCGGAGGTCTCCTGAGGGCTCGCCCACGGGGGCGGGTGGGACGTGGGCTGCGACCCGAAGGGCGAGTTCACGGCACTGCTCGCCAGTACACCCGTCAGATCGGCGCCGAGGGCGGCGTTCGCGCCGTATGGGGTGGCGCCGGCCCCGGTGCAGCGGGGATCTCACCGAGCGGATTCGTCAGGTGGCTGCTCGGGACCGAGGACCTGCTGGTAGAGCCGGCGGGCGGCCGCCGTGCTTCGATCCGGCCGATCACCGCGAGCGTCACGCCGTCGAGTGCGGGATCAACCGTCCGCTGACCGCCAGTTGTCATGGGCGCAGCCCGCACAGCTCGCACCGGGGCCGCCTTGGTGCGCACCACGGCCACGGCAGTCGGGCCGGCGGCGTCAGCAGACGCGGATGCGCGGGGCCGCCCAGGAACGCGTACGGACCATGCCGCTGTCCCACCGCGCGGCAAAGCAGGCGGGTGGCGCCCCGGAGTGGTGGTTCCGGGGCGCTACAGGAGGGTCAGACGCCGAACGCTGCGGGGTACTGGATGGTGCCCGTCGGGGCCGGGCGGGTGTCGTCCAGGACCATGGCCATCATGGCCTCGTCCGGGACGTCGAAGGGGGCCCGGATGCCGAAGCCGGAGGCCGGCGTGAAGCCGAACCGGGGGTAGTAGGCGGCGTGGCCCAAGACCAGGACGAGATTCTCTCCCTTGGCCCGGGCGGCGGCCAGTGCTGCGCGGATGGCCGCCGATCCGGCACCGGTGCGCTGGGCCGAGGGCAGGACCGCGCACGGAGCCAGGGCGAGGGCGGGTTCGCCGTCGACGTGGCAGCGGGTCAGCAGTGCGAGCGCCACCGGAGCGTTGTCGGGGCCGGTCGCGACCATGGAAAGGCCGTCGATCCATGCCTTTGGGTCGGCGCGGAGGGCCTCGACGATGCCGGCTTCCTGGGGGGTCGGGAAGGCCGCGAGGTTGATCTCGCGGATGGCGGGGATGTCGGCAGGGGTCTCGGGGCGGGTGGTCCAGGTGGTCATGGTCGTTCCGTTCTCGGAGGCGAGGGGGGTGGAACCGGCGGCGGTGCTGTGGTCGTCGCTCACCGCTGGCGGTCCCGGAACCGGTAGGTCGCGCGCAGATGCTGCGTGATGTCCTTCCTGGTGGCCTCGCGGCCGGCCCGCAGGCGGGCGTCGGTGCGCGAGGCCGCGTAGGCGTTCTCCCTCAGCAGCCGGTGGTAGCTGTCCAGCCGGCGCCGGGGAATCTCCCCGGTCTCGACGGCGGCCAGCACCGCGCAGCCCGGCTCGCTGCCATGCCCGCAGTCGGTGAAGCGGCATTCCCGCGCGAGGAGTTCGATCTCCGCGAAGGTCTGCTCAAGCCCCGTCTGGGCATCGTGCAGACCGATCGCCCGCAGGCCGGGGGTGTCCAGCAGGACCCCGCCGCCCGGCAGCGGGACCAACTCCCGCCACGCGGTGGTGTGCCGGCCCTTTCCGTCCGCCTCGCGCACGGCGCCGGCCGCCAGCCGCTCCTCGCCGAGGAGTCGGTTCCCCAGAGTGGATTTGCCCGCCCCGGAAGGGCCGAGCAGCACGATGGTGCCGTTCAGGACAGCCGCCAGGGTGTCCAGGCCCTCCCCGGTCACGGCGCTGGTGACGAGCACGTCCGCGCCGGGTGCCACCTCGGACACCTCGGCCGCGGCCTGCTGCGGGTCGGCACACCGGTCGGCCTTGGTGAGCACGACGACCGGCTGGGCACCGCTCTCCCAGGCCAGGGCGAGCATGCGTTCCGTCCTGCCGTGCTTCCGCGGCACAGCCAGCGACACCGCCACCACGACGGTGTCGACGTTCGCGGCCAGGACCTGGCCCCCGGAGGTGCGCGAAGCGGTGGACCGCACGAGCGCGGTGCGGCGCTCCAGCACCGCGCGCAGCACCGGTCCGCGACTCGTGGTGGCGGGAGACAGGGCAGCCCAGTCGCCCGTGGTGGGCGGTGCCTGCTCGGCACCGCCGGGGATCTCCGCACGGAGGATTCCGGCGTCGGTGACCGCTTCGCACGAGCCGTGTTCGGCGCGCACGATGCGGGCCGGGATCAGTCCGGCCTCGCGACTGGGGGAGAAGGCGTGATTCCACGCCTCGTCCCAGCCGTAATCCACGAGGGAGTTCGGACGGGGATGAGGGTGATGCGAGAATTGAGACAACGTAAAGACCCTTGAACGAGGGCCCCGTGGAGGAGCGTGAAGCTCAGGTCACACCGGGGCCCGGGACGTGAGGATGGTCCGGAGGGCGCTGCGTGCGGCAGCCGTCTCTACGGCAGTCATCAATCTCACCTCCCACTTCGTCCGGCATCGACCCAGTTGTCTCTGCGGCATGCATGCTAACACGGCTCAGAAGAGCAGGGGCGCCTCCACTCAGGGGTCCGCACGGCCTCGGCCGTACCCCCGCGCTCGACGATTGCCAAGATCGTCAAGATCGGGGAGGCGCGCACCGGAGTCGTTCGGGTGGTTCCGCCCCCGGTCACGGAGGCGCCGCTGCCCGGTGCGGCGCGGCTGCCTCGGGCCCCGGGAAGCGGTGTCGTACGTGGTGACCGTCCACGAGTCCGGACAGGCGGGGCGCCACATCTCCATAGAGTTGTGGCGAGGAGGGAAAGACGGGGCGGACGCCCCCAGCCGGTTCGCGCGCTGCCTCCTTCATCTCGCGGCTGCCTGAGGGGACTCGGCGCCGGTCGTCCACCGAATCGGGAGTTCGTACGTGACGCCTCAGTGCTCCGACACGCGTCAGATCGCCGCGCAGCGCCGGGCGGGCGACCGGGCCAGAGCCGGTGGGCACACCACGGCCGAGCCATCGGCGCTGCGTGCCGCGCTCGCCGCCGCGTCCGAGGACACCCTGGTGTACGACCTGGACGGCATCGGGCGTCAGTACGCCGCCGTCTGCGCCGAACTGCCGGGCGCGGAAGTCCGGTTCGCGATGAAGGCGTGTCCGGTGGACGAAGTGCTCGGCCATCTCGCCCGGCTCGGGTCCGGCTTCGACGCGGCCGGCCCGCAGGAGATCGCGCAGGCGCTGCGCACCGGAGTGCGGCCCGGGCTGATCCACTACGGCAACACCGTCAAGTCCGACCGCAACATCGCCGAGGCGTACCGGCTGGGCGTACGCGACTTCGCCACCGACAGCCGCGAGGACGTGGCGGCGATCGCGCGGCACGCGCCCGGGGCGCGGGTCTTCTGCCGGGTCTCCACCACCGGGAGCGGTGCGCTGTGGGGGCTCAGCCACAAGTTCGGGTGCGCGCCCGAGGACGCCCTGCGCGTGCTCGGAGCGGCCCGGGCCGCCGGCCTTGTGCCGTCCGGGCTGTCGGTGCACGTCGGCTCCCAGCAGATGACGGCGGAGGCGTGGGGTGAGGCGGTCGAGACGCTGGCCGCCCTGGTGGCCGCGCTCAACCGGTCCGGCATCGTGCCGGACCGGATCAACCTCGGCGGGGGGCTGCCGGCGCTCGGCGTGCTCGACCGGTACGGGCGGCCACTGGAACCTCCGATGGACAAGATCTTCCGGGTGATCCGCGACGGCATGGAACGGCTGAGCGCCGTCAATGCGGGACCCCTGCGCTTCCTGCTGGAACCCGGCCGGCACCTGGTCGCGGACCACGGAGCGATCCGGGCCCATGTCGCCCGGCTCACCTCCCGTCAACGGCTCGACGGCACCCGCGAGGACTGGCTCTTCCTCAGCTGCGGGAAGTTCAACGGCCTCTATGAGATGGACCAGTTGCGGTACCGGCTGGAGTTCCCCTCCCATTCCCACGGCCGGTTCGTCGAGGCCCTGGTGGCCGGACCGACCTGCGACAGCGACGACGCCTACGCACGGGAGGGCGGCGCGGTCCGCGTTCCGCGCGGGGTTGCCTCCGGCGACCCGGTCTGGGTCCACTCCTGCGGCGCGTACGCCGCCGCCTACACCACCCGGGGCTTCAACGGCTTCGCGCCCCTGCCCTACACCTGTGTCGGTGGCGCATGACGGATTCCGGGATGATCCGCCCGCTCCGGGAAGAGGACTGGGGCGAGGTGGTCGCGCTGGAGCGACGCGCCTATGCGGTGAGCGGTCTGTCCGAGGGCGAGGAGGCGCTGCGCTCCCGGCACCACGCATCGCCGTCCACCTGCTTCGCGCTGGAGTACCAGGGTGTCTTCGGCGGCTACCTGCTCGCCCTGCCCTACCCGCTCGGCCGCTGCCCGGACCTGCGCCTGCTCGAAAACGTGCGGCAGGCGGGAACCAACCTGCACCTGCACGACCTGGTGATCGCCGAGCGGCTGCGCGGCCGCGGCCTGGCTCCCCGGATGCTGCGGCACCTGGAGGCGGCCGGGCGGGCGGCCGGATTCCGGACCCTCTCCCTGGTCGCCGTGCACGGCACGCAGGGGAAGTGGGCCGCGCTGGGCTACCAGGCCCGGCCCGGAACCCCGCTCCCCGCGAGCTACGGCCCGGACGCGGTCCCCATGGCGCGGAGGCTGGACGAGCCTAGTTGACGGCCTGTCAATACCGCCAGCGCGTCGCCTCGATCACCTCCGCGTCCGAGCGCCCCGCGAACAGGTCCGCCTCCGCCCGCCGCACCGCCAGCACCGCCTCATACAACTCGCGTCCGAGCGCCTGTCGCAGCAGCGCGGACTTCTCGAACGCGTCGGCCGCCTCCGACAGGCTGACCGGGAGGCGCTCGGCGGAGGCAGCCGCGGCCGGGTCGTCCCGGGTCTCGGGCGGAAGGGGCAGCCCGGCGTCGAGGCCGGCGAGGCCGGCGGCCAGCACACCGCCCACCGAGAGATACGGGTTGGCGGCGGCGTCGAAGCACTTGAACTCGGCGTTCGCCTGCCCGGCGGCGGACCCCGTGACCAGGCGCAGCGCCGCCTCGCGGTTCTCCAGCCCCCAGCAGCGGTACGCCCCGGCGAAGTGGGCCGGGACCAGGCGCAGATAGGAGGCGACGCCCGGCGCGCCGAGGGCGAGCAGCGCGGGCAGTTGCGCCAGCGCGCCCGAGAGGAAGTGCTCCGCCTCGGCGTGCAGCCCGTGCGGCCCCGGGCCGCCGTGGCCGAGGTTGCGGCCCTCCCGCCAGAGGCTGAGATGGAGGTGGCCGCCGTTGCCGAGCGCGCCCTCGGTGAAGACGGGGGCGTACGAGACGCGCAGGCCGTGCCGGGCGGAGACGGCCCGGATGGTGTGGCGGATCAGCATCGTGGTGTCGGCCGCCTCGACCGGGCCCTCGGCGGCCACGGAGACCTCGAACTGCCCGGCGGCGTACTCGGGGTGGAGCTGCGCCACGGTGAGTCCCTGCCCGGTGAGGGCGCGCAGCACGTCCCGGAGGTAGTCGGAGTGCTCGATGAAGCGGGTCATGCCGTACCCGGGCCCGGTCGTCGCCGGATCGCCGGTGGCGTCGGCCACCACCCACTCGACCTCGATCCCGGCGCGCAACGTCAGGCCGCGCCGGGCCACGGCCTCCGTGGCCCGGCGGGCGAAGCCGCGCTGACAGCCGGGGTGCGGAGCGCCGTCCTGCGTGTAGCGATCGGCCGGGGCCCAGGCCCAGCCGGGCTGGGCCACGAGGGGGGTGAGCCGGTCGAGATCCGGGACGAGGCGCAGGTCGCCCACCGCGCCCGTACTGGAGGGGGCGGAGGTGAAGGAGTCGTCCACCAGGGCGACATCGAAGCAGGGCGGGGCACCGACTCCGAACTCGGCGGCGTGTACGAGCTGGCTGAGGGGCACCGACTTCACCCGGGTGAGCCCGGAATTGTCGACCCAGCCGAACACCACCCCGTCGATTCCGTCGATGGCGAGCTGGGCTTCGGCCGCCCGGGCCTGGGCAGCCCGATCGGCCCCGGAGCGCGTGATGATCATGAGCCCATGCTGTCGTTCGCGGCGGACGGTGCGCCACGGTACGGCAGGCAGTTCACTCGTCCGTGGACGTCCCGAACGACACGCGGACTCAGGCGTGACTCAGGCGTGACGCAGGCAGAGGCTGCCCCACTGGAAGCCCGCGCCGATGCCGGAGAGCACATAGACGTCCCCCGGAAGCAGGGCGCCCTCGGTCACCGAGGTGTGCAACGCGGTGAACACGCCCGCCGAACCGGTGTTGCCCAGCCGGTCGATGGTGACGGTGGCGCGGTCACGGGGGACGTCGAGCGCGCTCAGGGTCTCGTCGAGGATGTTCAGGTTGGCCTGGTGCAGGAAGAAGTGCCGGACCCGGTCCACCGGCACACCGGCCCGGTGCGCGGCGCTGCGGATGCTCTCGGGGAGCCGTGTCGTCGCGGTGTCCCACACCGCACGCCCGTCCATGTACAGGTAGTGCTCCCCGGCGGCGACGGTGGCGGTGCTCGCCGGCAGCCGGGAGCCGCCGGCGGGGATCTGGACGTCGTACGAGAGCTGGGAGCCCAGGTCGTACGAGAGCAGACCGGCTCCGGGCGTCTCGCTCCGGGTGAGGACGACGGCTGCCGCGGCGTCCCCGAAGAAGACCCGCGTGGTGCGGTCGGCGGGGTCGGTGATCCTGGACGCGCAGTCCGCCGCGAGGAGCAGGACCGTGCCGATGGAGGGGTTCTGAAGGAGGTGTGCGGCGATCAGCATGGCCTGGATGCCGGACGCGCACGCGGCCTGGGTGACGTCGAGCGACAGGGCTCGGTGGGCGCCGAGGGCGTCCTTGACGATCAGCGCGGTCGAGACGAGCGGCTGGTCGCCCGTGTAGCTGGCCACGATGATCGCGTCCAGCCCGGCCGCCTCGACCCCGGCCGCCTCCAACGCCGGGCGGGCGGCGGCGACGCACATGTCCGAGGTCGCCAAGTGCGGTGCCAGACGGCGGCGTTCGCGGATGCCGGTCCGGCTCGTGATCCACGCGTCGCTGGTGTCCAGGGTGCGCGTCAGCTCCTGGTTGGTGACGACCTCCGGCGGGAGATGCATCCCGGTCCCGGCGACGGCGAACGGCACGGACAGGCCGGCGCCGGTCTGGTGGGACGAACTCCGGTGGGACAGGGGCTGGCCGGGCGCGAGAACTCCCATACTCCGTACCTTTCGAAAGCGGTTCGAGAAAGGCCCCGTCGCATTCCGAAGCCGCCGCATCGTCTCACGGAAAACCCGCGCGAAAAGTGCGCGGTAATCCGTGAGCGTGAGGAATCGGGCGACGGCTTGACAGCGGAATGGCGTGAATGTGTTCCTCGCGGTCACACGGTCATTTCCCCGGGCAGTCGAGTGCGCAGGGACGGTACGGAGTCGAGCAGCGTCCGGGTGTACGGATGGGCCGGTGCGCTCAGAAGCGTTCCGGTGGGGGCGGTCTCCACGATCCGGCCGTGCCGCATGACCGCCACCATGTCGGAGACGTGGCAGACCGCGGGCAGGTTGTGGCCGATGAACAGCATGGACAGGCCGAGCTCCCGCTGAAGCCGGCCGACCGTGTTCAGGACGGACGCCTGCACCGAGACGTCGAGCGCCGAGGTGATCTCGTCGGCAGATCAGCAGGCCCGGCTCGACGGCCAGCGCACGGGCCAGGGCGACGCGCTGCCGCTGACCCCCGGACAGCTGCCGTGGCAGGCGGTCGGCGAGCCCCCCGTCCAGGCCGACCAGGTCCAGCAGCTCGGCGACGCGCTCCGCGCGCCCCGCCCGGTCGAGCCGGCGGAACACCGTGGCCGCCTCGACCAGCGTCTGACGGGCGGTCATACGGGGATCGAGCGCGGTGTCCGGGTCCTGGAGCACCACCTGAACCCGGCGGGCCAGCCGGCGCCGGTCCCGGACGGTGCGGGTGCGTACCTCCTCCCCGTCGACCAGGATCCGGCCGCCCCGCACCGGCACCAGCCCGACGATCGCGCCCGCCAGTGTGGACTTCCCGGAGCCCGACTCCCCGACGAGGCCCAGCGTCGTGCCGGGCGCGATCTCCAGCGAGACCCCGTCCACGGCGGCGAAGGAGCCACGGGGGCCGGTGCGCCGGACGGTGAGGCCGTCCACCCGGAGCGCCGTCATGACGCGGTCACCGCCTCCGGGACCGCCGGCACCGGCAGCGGATTCCAGCAGGCGACCCGGTGGCCGGAGCCCAGGTCGTCCAGCGGCGGAGCCTGCTCGGCGCAGCGGTCCCGGCGGCGCGGGCAGCGGGCCTCGAACGCACAGCCCGGCGGGGGCGCGTGCGGATCGGGCGGGGCGCCCTCGACCGTCGGCAGCGGGCGGCCCCGGTCGGCGGTGAGGTCCGGGACCGACGCGACGAGCGCCCGGGTGTACGGGTGCCGGGCGCCCTCGGCGAGCCGGCCGACGGGCAGGGCCTCGACGATGGTGCCCGCGTACATGACCAGCACCCGCTCGCAGAACTCGGCGACCAGCGCGACATCGTGGCTGATGAACAGGATCGCGGCGGACGTGTCCCGCCGGATGTCCACGAGCAGCCGGGTGATCTGACGCTGCACGGTCACGTCGAGCGCGGTCGTCGGCTCGTCCGCGATGATCAGCCCGGGCCGCACCATCAGCCCGGCGGCGATCATCACCCGCTGACGCTGGCCGCCGGAGAGCTCGTACGGGCGCGAGTGCAGCAGCGACGGGGGGAGGGCGACGCGGCGCAGTGCCTCGGCGGCCTGCGCGGCGGCCTCGGCCCGGCTCGTCCCCCGATGGGCGCGGACCGCCTCGGTGAGCTGGGTGCCGATGCGCAGGGCCGGGTTGAGCGCGGACGCCGGGTTCTGGAAGATCACCGACAGGCCCGTAGCCAGATGCCGGTCCCGTTCCTTCCGGGTCAGCGCGCCGAGGTCGGTCCCGAGCAGGCGCAGCGTGCGCCGGGAGACCCGGGCGCCGTACGGGAGCAGGTCGGCGACGGCGAGCGCGGTCAGCGACTTGCCCGACCCCGATTCGCCGACCAGCCCGACGATCTCGCCCCGCCCCAGCGACAGGCTCACCCCGCGCACCGGGCGGATCGGTCCGGCGGGGGTCGGGAGTTCGACGGTGAGGCCGTCGACCTGAAGGACCTGCCCGTCCTCGGCCGGGCCGCTCGGGGCGGAGCGCGGTGCCGGGATGCGCACCACTTGGCCGCGCCGGGCGGCGCCCCCGGCGAGGACCTCGCCCAGCAGCTGGAACGTCAGGGCCGCGTACACGAGTGCCAGGCCCGGGGTGAGCGCGGGCAGCGGCTCGGCGTAGATCCGGTCGAGCCCCTGGCTGAGCAGCTGCCCCCAGTCGTAGCCCGGAGGCTGGACGCCCAGGCCCAGGAAGCTCAGTCCGGAGAGTGCGACCAGCGCGGTGCCCGCCGCCGTGGTGACGCTCAGGAGCAGCGGCTCGGCGATGTTCGGCAGGACGTGGCGCCACAGCAGCCGGAGCCGGCTCAGCCCGAGGACCCGGGCGGCGGCCAGGTGGTCGGTGCCCGCGACGCCCGCCGCGAGCGTCTGGGCCAGCCGCGCGAACCCGGGCACACTCGCGGCGGCGAGAGCCAGCACCGCCCCGGCCGTGCCCGCGCCGAACACCACCGAGAGGAACATCGCGACCAGGAGCGCCGGGAACGCGAGCAGCAGGTTGATGACCCCGGCGGCCAGCCGGCGGGCGCGCGGGCCGACGACCGCCGTACAGGCCCCGAGGAGCACGCCCGCGGTCGCGCCGAGCAGCACGGAAGCCAGCGCGAGCAGCAGCGAGGGCCGGGCCGCCGCCAGGACGCGGGCCAGCAGGTCCCGGCCGAGGCCGTCCGTACCGGCCGGGTGCGTCGCCGAGGGCCCCCGCAGCACGGCCGAGGGATCCGGGCGGTCGGCGGCCGCGCCCCACAACAGCGGGCCGGCCACGGCGAGCACGACGAGCGACGCCAGCATGACCCCGGTGACCCAGGCCATCGGGGAGCGCCGGAGATCGGTGACAAGGCTCATGATCACATCTCCCGGATCGCCGAGCGTGGGTCGAGCAGGGCGAGCAGCACATCGACCAGCAGGCCGGCCAGCAGCACCGTGGCGCCGAGCACCAGGACCATGGCCTGGACCACCGGATAGTCCTGCGACACCACGGACTGGGCCATCGCGGACCCGATGCCGGGCCAGGCGAACACCTTCTCGACCAGGACCGTGCCCGCGATCAGGGCGGGCAGCAGGCTCCCGGCGACGGTGAGCGCCGCGGACGCCATGTTCGGGGCCGCGTGCCGCAGATGGCGGCGTGCGGCGGACAGTCTTTTGCTCCGGGCGGTACGCAGATAGTCCTCGTCCAGCACCTTCAGCGCCTCCACCCTGACAATGCGCAGCAGTACGGCGGTGGGGGTGAGGGAGAGCGCGAGGACGGGGAGCACCAGGGAGGCGACGCCCGCCGCACCGGCCACCGGGAACAGCTGGAGGCCGACGGCGAGCAGGGCGGTGAGCCCGGCGGCCAGCACGAAGTCGGGCACTCCGGTCAGACCGGCGGTGACCGTGGTGAACGCCAGCTCGGTGCGCGGGCGGCGGCCGTCGCGGGTGCGGACGGCGGCGAGCAGTCCGCCGGGCAGGGCGACGGCGAGTGCGGTGAGGAAGGCGAGGCCGGCGATCTCCAGGGTGGCCGGCAGCCGGGTGCGGACCAGCTCCGCGACCGGCGCCCCGGTGACCAGCGAGGTCCCGAGGTCGCCGTGCAGCAGGCCGCCGAGGTACTGCCGGTACTGGGCCAGGAACGGCATGTCCAGCCCGAGCGCGTGCCGCCGGGCGGCGACGAGGTCGGGTGCGGCGTCCACGCCGAGCGCGGCGCGCACCGGGTCGCCGGGGATGAGGCGGATCATCGCGAACGACGCGGTGAGGACGATGCCGAGGGAGACGAGGAGCCGGAGGCCGCGGCGGCCCAGGAACACCGTCCAGGGATGTCGCAGCAGTGAGGGAACGGTCATGGTGGGCCCCGGGATCACTGGTGGAGGCGGATGCTCGTGGGGACGAGCTGACCGCCGAACGTGGTGGTGAACGTGGTGCGGTGGCCGTACACGCCGCTGCGGCCCTCGGCGATCGGCAGCGCGTCGGCCGAGCGGAGGAGCGCGGCGGCGGCCCTGTTCCACGTGGCGCACCCCGTCGTGTCCGGCTCCCGGAGGGCCCGGGCGACCAGGGCGTCGTACTCCGGATCGGTCACCCCCGCGAAGTTCAGGCCCTCGGCGGGGGCGGGGCCCGAGAAGAAGGGGATGAAGCCCGCCGGCAGGGCGAAGCCCGGCGTACTGCCGACCACCACGTCGAAGTCGGCCGTCGTGTACATCGCGTTGACCAGGGCGGGCAGGCTCTCGGTGACCAGCTCGACCTTGGCGCCGAGCGCCGTCCACTCCCGGGCCATCAGCTCGGCGACGGACGCCAGTGTGGGCCCGAGATCGGGGCTGGTGATCAGGCGGAGCCGGAGCGTTCGGCCGTCCTTGGCCGGCGGACCGCCGGCGGAACGGGTCCAGCCCGCCTCCCGCAGCGCCTCCGCGGCGTCCAGGGCGGGCAGGTTGGCGTCGGCGAGGGCGGCGTGGCAGACGGCCCCCTCGGCGCCGAAGTCCTCGGCGGGGCTGCCGGTGCCGCCCACGGCGACGTTGGCGAGCCCCTTGCGGTCGAGGGCGGAGACCAGGGCCCGGCGCACAGCGCGGTCGGCGAGGACCCGGCCCGGGCGCTGGTTGAAGAAGGTGAGCCCGACGACGGTCGCGACCTCGGAGACGGCCAGGCCGTGGCCGGTGAGCCGGGCGCGGTCGGGGCCGCTCACCCGCGCGATGTCGACGCCCCCGGTCAGCAGGAGGTTCGCCGCCGTGGACGTCTGGGGCACCACCGAGAGGACGATGCGCCCGGGCAGGCCGCGCTCGTCGGTCGTCGCGCCGGCGGGCCCCCAGCTGTAGTCCTCGCGGACGCTGAACTCGTACGGCCCGCCGGGGGAGTAGCGGGTCAGCACGTAGGGGCCGGTGCCCTGCGTGGTGCGGGCGAGCGAGCCGGGCCGGTCCAGGCCCGCGGGACAGACGACCGGCAGCAGACCGATGGTGCGGACCAGGAAGGGGAACGGGGCGTCCGCCGAGACCGACACCGTGCGCGTGCGGTCGTCGGCGCGTGCCGTGAACGGGACGTTCGGCAGCACCGTGCGGGCTCCGGCGAGCTGGTTGCCCGGGTCGGCCGCGTAGGTCAGCGACCGGGCGACCGCCGAGGCGGTGAGGGCGGTCCCGTCGGAGCAGGTGACGCCCGCGCGGAGCGTGAACACGGCGCTGGTGGCCGTCGCCCGCCAGGAGGAGGCCAGGCCGGTGACCAGGCCGCCGTCGGGGGCGGGGTTCACCAGGGAGTCGTAGGCGTAACGGGCCTGGGAGGCGCCGAAGGTGGAGTACGGGTCGAAGCTCGGCGTCTCGCTGGCCTCGGCGATCCGGACGGTGCCGCGGTCCACCAGGGGGGTGGTCGTCGAGGAGCGGGCGACGCCGCCGCAGCCGCTCAGCGCGAGGGCCGAGGCGGTGAGCGCGGCCGTCAGGGCGGCCGGCGGGGTGCGTCGGAGCATGGCGTCATGGTGCCACCGGAGGGTGGCCGTGATGATCCAACTTCCTTGCGCGGAAAGCCTGTTCGAGTGCCCGGAATCGCCTGGCCGCCGGGCCGGGCACGGCCGGGATCGACGGGGACGGCCGAACCTGATTCACCCGTACGAGTCGGTGCGGGGGCATCGGGGCATGTGCCGGGCGGCATGTTTTGAAAAAGATAGTCAGATAATCATTCTTGAATGTGCCGAGGTGCGCCCAATTCCGGACACGAGAAATGGCCACCCACACTCACACGAGTGAACCCGGAGGAATCCGTTTGGCCCAGGCGGGCGTTGTTCGACTACCGTGATCAAGGGATCGGACGGCGTGTTCCTGTCGTCCGGGAATTCGGATTCCGGGGCCGTGCCGGTTTTTCCGGTCCGTACCGGAATTCGCAACGGAATTTCCTTTTTCCGCCCGGCGGTGCGCCGCTCCCATTCTCGTCGTGCCCGGGTTCCCTGTCATACGTATGCGTGGAGAGGATGGAGCGTCATGCCGCCTGTAGTACCGCCGTTTCTCATTGGGCTCATCGTCGCGCCGCTGGCCAAGCGTCTGCTGAGGCCACTGGTGGGTGGAGTCGTCAAAGCGTCCGTCGGAATCGCGATGGAGGTGAAGAAGGCGGCCCACGAGGCCGGGGAGAACATCCACGACCTCGCGGCCGAGGTCGCCGCCGACGTGGTCGCCGCCCAGATCGCCGCCGGCGACACCGAGGGCCACTCCGTGCCCGGCCAGCACACGACCGGAACCGGTGCCAAGGGGGACCGGAGGGCCCCGAAGATCCGCGCCACCGCCGAGAGCGTCGCCGGAAAGACGCACTGACGGCCTGTGCGACCCGCGGCCGCCACCAGGCGAGCCCGCCGATCGGTTGCGGCGGAGCACGCCAGGGTGGCGGCCGTTCTCGGGCCGCCCCGCCCGCGCACCCCTCCGGTGTCGCCGCCGGCCCGCTCCGTAGCTCATCTCCCGTTCCGTCGCCCTGATCCGTCGACTCCGTGACGGCCTTCCGCGACCTCCGCAAACAGGTGAACGTACACATGCCATCGCTACTGGGAGCCGCATCCGGATTCCGCTCCACGGAACCGGCCGCGAGCCCTCGCTCGGTCACACCGGGCCGCCAGCGCTGGGACGTCGGACTCGTCGTCGGACGCCCCCGGACGGCCGAGATCCTCGCCGCCGCGCTGCGCCACATCCCCGGGATCACCGAGGCCCAGGCCAGCCCGGTCACCGGCGGAGTGCTCGTCCGGCACGACGCACGGCTGCGCGCCGCGGACGTCGGCCGGATCATCGGCCGCACCGTCGCCCGGCTCGCCCGGGAGGCGGCCGGCACGGGGCGAGCGGCGACGGACCGGTCCGTGCCGGCCCCCCGGGCGGACCGCGGCCTCGTCGTACGGCCGGTGCTCGCCGTCGGCGGCGGGGTCGCGGCAGGCACCGCGCTGGTCAAGGGCTCGACGCTGACCCGGCAGCTCGTGGCCGTCGGCGGGGTGGCCGCGGCGACCGCGGTCGTCCTGCGGAAGGCCTGGCGCGGAACGGCCGACGCGGCCGGACCCGGCGCCGAACGGCACCCCCTGCTGGAAATCGTCGGACCCCACCGCCCCCGGCTCTACCGGGCCGCCGCCCTGTCCGTCGCCTGCCAGGCCGCGGAGATGGCGCTCGGCACCTTCCTCGGATGGACCGGCCTGGTCCTCATCAAGGGCGAGGCGGCACCTCTGGCCCGCCTCGGTCTGACCACGGCGTCCGCCCAACTATGGGGTCTGGCAGGGTTGGTGGCCGCCGCATGCGCCGCCGTCGCGGGACTCTCGTACGCCTCGAACCTCCAATGGCGCCGGCTCGGCCAGGACATCGAGCACGACTGGCGGGGACGCACCTACCGGCACGTCCAACACCTCGAACTGGGCCACCTGGAGGGCGAGCGGACCAGCAGAGTCGCCGGCACCCTCACCAACGACGTCGGCCAGCTCGGCGCCTTCTTCGCGGGACCGGCCAACGACGTGCTGCAACTCGGCACCAGCCTGGCCCTGCTCGTACCGGCGTTCCTCCTGCTGGCACCCCAGATCGCCTGGATCGCCTTCCTCCCGATCCCGGTCATCGCCTGGCTTTCCCTGCGTCACCAGGACAAGGCCGCGACGGACTACGCCGCCACCGGCGAACACCGCGCCAGGCTCGGCAGCCAGGTGATCAACTCACTCGAAGCCGGCGCCACCGTCAAGAGCTTCTGCACCGAGGCGTACGAGGCCGAGCGCGTCGACCGGTTGGGCGACGCGGTTCAGGAGAGCAGCCACCGCACCGACCGCGGCACCCTCCGCCACGGCGAGACCGTCCGCGCCTGCACCACCGCGTCGATGGCCGGCACCCTGCTCATCGGCGGACGCGCGGTCCTCGACGGCACCCTCCGCTTCGAGGTGTTCAGCCCGCTCATCGGGCTCCCTCAGATGCTGCTCATGCGGATGAGCCGGCTCGGCGGCATCGCCGACCAGTACCAGCGGACCCTCGCCTCCTACGAGCGGGTCCAGCGGCTGCGTGAGCTGCCCGTCGAGGCCGACCGCGGGGAAGAGACGCTCGACCTCCCCTCCGTTCGCGGCGAGATCGTCCTGGACGAGGTCACCTTCGCCTATCCCGGCCGCCCGGCGACCCTGGACAACCTCTCGCTGACCGTCCCGGCCGGGCGGGTCACCGCCCTGGTCGGCGCCACCGGCTCCGGCAAGACGACGATCGCCAAACTGCTCATGCGCTTCCAGGACGCCGAGTCCGGCCGGGTCCTGCTCGACGGCCGGGACGTCCAGGACCTGCGGCGGCACGAACTGCGCCAGGCCGTCGGCTTCGTCGCCCAGGACCCGTTCCTCTTCGACGGCAGCATCGCCGACAACATCCGCTACGGCAGCTTCGACGCCTCCGACGAGGCCGTCGTCCGCGCCGCCGCCATGGCCGAGGCCCACACCTTCGTCACGACCCTGCCGAACGGCTACGACACCCTCATCGGTGAACGCGGTGCCGCGCTCTCCGGCGGCCAGCGGCAGCGGATCGCCCTGGCCCGCGCGATTCTCAAGGACTCGCCCGTCGTCATCCTCGACGAGGCGACCTCCGCCGTGGACAACGAGACGGAGGCCGCCATCCAGCGCACGCTGCACAGCTTCGCGGCCGACCGGACCATGATCGTCATCGCCCACCGCCTCTCCACGGTCCGCCACGCCGACCGCATCTACGTCCTGGACAAGGGCGGCATCGTCGCCGAGCAGGGCACCCACGACGAACTCCTCGCCCAGCACGGGCTCTACGCATCCCTCTGGCAGCTCCAGGCCGGCGAACTCGCCGCCTGACCGCAGGAACCCGCCCCACCGCCCGGCCGCGTGACGCCACCGCGGCCGGTGCGCCCTGCGCGCATGCCCTTTCACACCTCTGGAGGTACCCCCATGTCCCGTCGTGACGGCGACGTCCTTCCCCTGACCGCGGCCCAGCGGGAGATCTGGCTCGCCGAGCAGAGCTCGCCGACGCCGATCCCGGGCTACCGCGTCGGTGAGTGCCTGGAGATCCATGGGCCGGTCGATCCGGAGCTGTTCGACACCGCGCTGCGCCAGGTGGTGGGCGAGGTCGACGCCCTGCACGTGACGTTCACCGACGAGGGGGACGGCCCGCGCCAGATCCTCCGGGAGACCTGGGACTGGGCGCCGGTGCACCTTGACCTGGGGGCGGAGCCGGCCCCCCGGGCCGCGGCGGCCGAGTGGATGGAGCGCGACCTCGCCCGCCCGCTGGACCTGTCCCGTGATCCGCTGTTCGGCCACGCGCTGATCAGGCTGTCACCGACGGAGTACTTCTGGTACCTGCGCTACCACCACGTGGTCCTGGACGCGATCAGCAGCTCGATGGTCCGCCGGCGGGTCGGTGAGGTGTACTCGGCGCTGGCCGGGGACGCCGCCGTCCCGCCGTCCCCGTTCGGCACGCTGCGGGACCTGGTCGACAGCGACGCCGAGTACCGCGCCTCCGACGCCTTCACGGCGGACCGTGCCTACTGGAACGAACGTTTCACCGACCTGCCCGCCCCGACACGGCTCACCGCCACCTCCGCGACCGACCCGCACCGGGTCCTGCGCGTGGCCGGCGAGCGGGAGCTGCGGGACCCGGAGGCGCTGCGGGCGGCGGCCGCCCGGGCCGGTGTCAGGTGGTCCCGGGTGGTGATCGCGGCGACCGCGCTCTACGCCCACCGGCTGAGCGGCGCCCAGGACGTGGTCCTCGCCCTGCCCGTCACGGCCCGCCGGGGCTCCGGCCGCGACCTGATGTCCGTCCCCGGCACGATGTCCAACGTGGTGCCGCTCCGGCTGACCGTACGGCCCGACATGCCGTGGGGCGAGCTCGTGGCCCAGGTGGCGAGCGAGATCGAGGCGGCCGTCGCGCACGAGCGGTACCGCGGCGAGGACCTGCTCCGTGACCTCGGAGCGCCCGGGGGCATCGGTACGGCGTTCCCGCTGATCGTCAACATCATGGCCTTCAACGCCAGGCCGAGCTTCGCCGGGCACCCCGCGTCCGTGCACCACTTCGTCTCGGGGTCGACCACCGACCTCGCCGTCTGGCTGTTCGACTACAGGGACGGCAACCCCCCGCTGCTCAGGCTGCACGGCGCGCCGGACGCGTACGGCGCCGACGACCTCGCCGCACACCAGGGACGGCTGCTCGCCCTGCTCGACGCGGTGGCGGACCTCGATCCGGACGAGACGGTGGGCGGGGTCGACCTGCTCACGGCCGAGGAGCACCGCGAGGTGGCGGCGCTGGGCACCGGGCCGACGGAAACGCCTGCGGCTGCGAGCCTGCCGGAGCTGTTCCGGGAGCAGGTGCGGACGATTCCGGACCTGACGGCGCTCGTGTGCGGCGACGTGTCCTTCTCCTACGCGGAGTTGGACGCACGCGCGAACCGTTTGGCCCATGCGCTGATGGCGCGCGGGGCGGGCCCGGAGCGGCTGGTCGCGGTGGCGTTGCCGAGGTCGGCCGACCTGGTGGTGGCGATCCTGGCGGTGCTCAAGTCGGGCGCCGCGTATGTGCCGGTGGACCCGGAATACCCGGCCGCTCGGATCGCGTACCTCCTGGACGACACCCGCCCGGTCCTGACCCTGACCGACGCGCGCACGCTCGGCCGCCTGCCGGAGGCGGCGAGTGACCGGCTGGTGCTCGACGACGCGGAGACGGCGGCGGAGATCGGGAGCCGCCCCGCCACCGACCCGATGGTGGCGGTCGACGCGCGGCACCCCGCCTACGTCATCCACACCTCCGGGTCCACCGGCCGCCCCAAGGGCGTCGTCGCCACGCACGGCGGCCTGGCCGACCTGCTCACCGACCACCGGAAGGCGCTGTTCGCGCCGCTGTTGCGGGACCGGCGACGGCTGCGCGTGGCGCTCACCACCTCGGTGTCCTTCGACGCCTCCTGGAACCAGCTCATGGCCCCGTTCGCGGGCCATGAGCTGCACGTCCTGGACCGGGCGACCTGGACGGACCCGGAGGCGTTCGTCGCGTACGCGGCGGACCGTGCGCTGGACTATGTCGAGGCCACCCCCTCGTATCTCCACGACCTCGTGTCACACGGCCTCCTGGACGACGCGCGACGTGGCCCGGCGCTGGTCGCGGCCGGTGGCGAGGCCGTCCCGCGGCAGCTGTGGGAGCGGTTGCGAGCGGCCGGCGGCACGCACTGCGTCAACCTGTACGGACCCTCCGAGTGCACGGTCAACTCGGTGACCGCGGCCGTCGCGTCGGGCCCCCGCCCGGTGATCGGCCGCCCCGTGACCAACGCCCGGCTGTACGTGCTGGACGGTGCGCTGCGGCCCGTGCCCGGTGGTGTGTCGGGGGAGCTGTACATCGCGGGTACGGGGCTGGCACGCGGCTACCTCGACCGGCCGGGGCTCACGGCCGGGCGCTTCGTGGCGGACCCGTTCGGCGCGGAGGGGACCCGGATGTACCGCACGGGTGACCTGGTGCGCTGGAACGCCGAGGGCCACCTCGAGTTCCTGGGGCGTACGGACGACCAGGTCAAGGTGCGCGGCTTCCGCATCGAACCCGGCGAGATCGAGGCCGCCCTCGCCGAGCACCCGGACCTCACGCGCACCACCGTCATCGTGCGTACCGAGGAGGAACCCCTCCTCGTCGCCTACGTCGTGCCCGCCGCCGGACAGGACGTCCGGACGGAAGCCCTGCTGGCCTGGGTCCGCGACCGGCTGCCCGCGCACATGGTGCCGTCGGCGATCGTGGTCCTGGACGCCCTGCCGCTCACCCCGAACGGCAAGCTGGACCGGCGTGCCCTCCCCGCCCCCGAGCACCGGCCCACCGCACCGGGCCGCGCCCCGCGCAGCGCGGTCGAGCACCAACTCGCCGGGCTGTTCGCCGAGGTGCTGGGCGTCACCGAGGTCGGGCCGGACGACGGCTTCTTCGACCTCGGCGGACACTCCCTGCTCGGCACCCGGCTCATCGCCCGGGCCCGGTCCGTGCTGGGCGTGGAGCTGCGCCTCAGCGACCTGTTCGACGCGCCGACGGTGGCCCGGCTGGCGGCCAGGGTCGACGCGGCCGCCCAGGCGCGCCCGGCGCTGGGCCGGCGCGAGCGGCCCGAGACCGTGCCGCTGTCCTTCGCGCAGCGCCGGCTGTGGTTCCTGCACCGGATGGAGGGCCCGAGCGCCACGTACAACATCCCGCTGGCGCTGCGGCTGACCGGAAGCCTGGACGAGCGCGCCCTCGAAGCAGCCCTGGCGGACGTGGCCGAACGCCACGAGACCCTGCGCACCGTCTTCCCCTCGGCCGCCGGAGTGCCGTGCCAGCGGGTGCTGGACCCCGAAGCGTCCCGGCCCCGGCTTCGGGTGACCGAGACCGGCGAGCGCGAACTGCCCGCCCGGCTGGCCGAGGCGGCGGCGCAGGGCTTCGAGCTCTCCGGCGAACCGCCGTTGCGCGCCGAGCTGTTCCGGCTCGGCGACGAGGAGCACGTCCTCCTGCTCGTCGTCCACCACATCGCCGGCGACGGCTGGTCGACGGGCCCGCTCTCGCGGGACCTGACGACCGCCTACGCGGCCCGGCGCGAGGGCGCGAAGCCGGCGTGGGCGCCGCTGCCGGTCCAGTACGCCGACTACACCCTGTGGCAGCGGGAACTGCTGGGCGACGAGGGCGACCCGGACAGCCTGCGGGGCGACCAGCTCGCCTACTGGCGCGAGCGGCTGGCGGGCCTGCCCGACCAGGTCGAGCTGCCCTTCGACCGGCCCAGGCCCGCGGCGATGAGCTACCGCGGCGCCCAGCTGCAGTTCCGCGTCGAAGGGGAACTGCACGAGGACCT
>NZ_JBMNDO010000064.1:0-45100 GCF_052542855.1 Streptomyces sp. SAS_281 | reverse complement strand
GGCGGGCCCCCCCCCCCCCCCCCCCCCCGCCTCCCCACCAGCAGGAAGGTTTCGCCATGACGTCCAGAAGAGCGCCGTGCGCCCCGACCTCCGCCCGCTCCCACCGTCTGGAACCACCATGTCCGGCAAGCACCAGCCCTCCACGCCCACCGTGCAGTTTCCCCACCGCAGCAGGCGCGGCGTCCTGCTCGGCCTGACCGTCCCGCAGTTGGTCGTCGCCGGACTCACCGGCCTTCTCCTTCTCGCCGTCATCCTCGCCCGCGGTGTGCTCGGCGCTCTCCAGCTCATACCGCTGTGGGCGGTCATCGCCCTGCTCGTCTTCGTCCGCCACCGAGGCCGCGCCTTGGCGGACTGGGCCCCGATCGTCGTCCGCTACGCGCTGCGCCGGATGCGAGGCCAGCTCGTCTGGCTCACCCGGCCCTCCCGCCGGCCGACCCGCGAGGGACTACTCCACCTTCCCGGCACCGCCGCCAGCCTGCGCGTGACCACTGCTCCCGACGGAAAGTACGGCGCCGTCCACAACCCGCACACCGGGACGCTGACCGCAGCGGTCAAGGTCTCCTCCCGCGCCTACGCCCTGCTCGACCCGGGCACCCAGCAGGCCAACGTCGGCGGATGGGGACGCGCGCTGGCGGCCCTCGCCCGTACCGGGCAGATCGCCCGCATCCAGGTCATCGAGCGCACCATCCCCGACTCCGGCGACGCGCTGCGCCGCTACTGGGAAGAGCACGGCCGACCCGACACCCCGATGGCCGGGGCGATCTACAACGAGCTGATCCAGAGCGCCGGCCCCGCAGCCGCCCCGCACGAGGCGTACGTCGCGGTGTCCCTGGACACCAAGGCGGCCCGTCGGCTGATCAACCAGGCCGGTGGCGGTCTCACCGGTGCCTTCAGCGTCCTCGCCCAGCTCACCTCGACGTTCGACCAGGCGGCGCGGACCGCCGGTCTCACCACGACGGGCTGGCTCACCGCCCGCGAGATCGCCGCCGTGGTGCGCACTGCCTACGACCCGAAGGCGCTGGCGACACTCGACCGCTGGTCCACAGCCGGTCGCCCCGAGGCCGAGCCCGCCGCCGCCGGCCCCGTCGTGGTCGTCGAAAAGGCGGACAACATCGCCACCGACTCCGCCGTGCACGCCACCTACTGGGTGGAGAACTGGCCGCGCACCGAGACCAGCGCCGGCTTCCTGCACCAGCTCCTGTTCACCGGTGGCGTCCGGCGCACGCTGTCGCTCTCCTACGAGCCGAAGAACCTCGACGCCGCCCTGCGCGACGTGCAGCGCAAGAAGTCCAGCGTGATCGCCGACGCCGCCGAACGGGCCCGGCGCGGTCAGGTCGACTCCGAGGCGGACTCGATCGAGTACCAGGACATCAAGTCCCGCGAACGCCAGCTCATCGCTGGGCACGCGGATGTCGCCCTGACCGGTCTGCTGACCGTCTCGGCCGATACCGAGGACGAGCTGCGCACCGCCTGCGCCGTCGTGGAGACCGCCGCTGTCGGCGCCCAGCTCGATCTGAGGCCCCTGACCTGGCAGCAGGCCGAGGCATTCACCGCCGCCGCCCTGCCGCTCGCGCTCGCCGCCTGACCCTTCCTTTCGAAAGAGCACCCTCATGTCCCGCACCGCCAGCCCGACCGCGCAGGACTTCGTGCCCTTCGCCACCGCCGCGCTCGACTTCCACCGGGCACTCAACATCCCGGGCGGCCCGCTGGTCACCACCCGGGCAGAGCTGGACGCCCTGCACGCCCACCTCGTCTCGCTGTACGGGCTGCTCGACGCCCACACCGGTCGCACCGGGCAGCTCGTCGCGGTCGAGGGCGACCAGCTCCGTACCGCCCGCACCCGCATCTGGCAGGCCGCCGAGCACCTCCACGCCGCCTACCACGCGGCGCCCCGGCCGGACTCCGGCGAGATCCCCGAGCCGGAGGCGTGCCAGGCCGGCCTTCCGGAGGGGGCACTGGAACTGACCATCTGCCAGCGCCACCAGCGCACCGCGCATCTCGTCCGGCGGCGCACCACCCCGGCCGACCTGCACGCCCCGTTCACCGGCCTCGTCCGCCGCTGACCCACCCCTCACCTGGAGAAACGCTCATGCCCCGTACCCGCGCCAGCGCCTCCCCTCTGTTCGTGCCACGTAAGACGACACGCGCCGAACAGCGGGCCGCCCGAGCCGGTTTCACCGAAGCCCGCCGCCAGGCACGCCTCGCCGAAAACCCGCCCAAGCACCGCGCCGAGCAGACCCTCGACCCGGATCTGCGGCCCACCTATCCGCTCTCCGGTCGCCCCGGTCCGGCGTCCGCCCGCGGCGGCAAGCTCGACCTGCCCGCCCACCGGATGACCACCGCGACAGCCAGCGGTGCGTACCCGTTCGTGGCCGAGGGCGGCCTGGGCGCCGAAGGGGTGTTCATCGGCCGCGATGTGCACGCGGAGGCGGCTTTCTGCTTCGACCCGTTCTCGCTCTACAACAGCGGCAGGGTGGAGGGCTTCACGAACCCCAACGCGGTCCTGGCCGGGATCATCGGCATGGGCAAGTCCGCGCTGGCGAAGTCGATCGCCACCCGGTCGATTGCCCACGGCTACCAGATCTACATCCCCTGCGACCCCAAGGGGGAGTGGACAGCTGTCTCCCAGGCCCTCGGCGGCTACAGCATCGCCCTGGGCCCGGGGCTCCCCGGCCGGTTGAACCCGCTGGACGCCCCGGCCCAGCCCACCTCCGTCAGCGAAGAGGACTGGTTCACGGAGGTTCGCAAGCGCCGCCTGCTGCTCCTGGCCAGCCTCGCCCGCACCGTGCTGAAGCGCGACCTGCTGCCGATGGAGCACACCGCCCTCGACCTGGCCCTGGACCTGGTCGTCGCTGACGCCGCCGCCCGAGGCACGGTGCCGCTGCTCGGCGAGATCGCACACGCACTCGGCTCCCCCGAACGCCTCGACCACGCCCTCGGCCACCAGGCGGGGCACCTCGGTTCAGCCGCCCAAGACCTCGCCCACGCCCTGCGACGTCTCGTGCACGGCGACTTGAGCGGCATGTTCGACGCGCCGAGCACCGTGTCGTTCGACCCGACCACACCGATGCTGTCCATCGACCTCTCCCGTCTCGGCGGCTCCGGTGACGACACGGCACTGGTGCTCGCGATGACGTGCGCGAGCGCGTGGATGGAGTCAGCCCTCAGTGATCCCGATGGCGGTCGGCGCTGGGTGATCTACGACGAGGCGTGGCGGCTGATGCGGCACGTCGGGCTGCTGGAGCGGATGCAGAGCCAGTGGAAGCTCTCCCGAGGGCTGGGCATCGCGAACCTCATGGTGATCCACCGGCTCAGCGACTTGCTCTCGGCGGGCGACGCCGGTTCACGCGGCCGAGTCCTGGCCGAGGGGCTCCTCGCGGACTGCAGCACGCGCATCATCTACCGCCAGGAGCCCGACCAGCTCGCCGCCGCTGCCTCTCTGCTCGGCCTGACCGGCGTCGAGACCCAGGCGGTGTCCGCCCTGACCAAGGGCCGAGGTCTGTGGAAGGTCGCCGGCCGCTCGTTCATCACCCAGCACATCCTCCACCCGGCCGAGCGGGAGCTGTTCGACACAGACGCCCGCATGGCCGCCTAAGCCCGTGCGTTCACCGTTTCTGAGGCATCCAGTGGGCGGAGCCCGAGGGGCGGGTGCCCTGGAGAGCCCATGCGGGGGGGCGTCGGTTGGGGAACCCGGGTGACGCCGGTCGGCCACGCGCTGACAGCGGCGTGCACACGCGACCGCAAGGCTCGACACCGGTCAGGTCAGAGCCACTCGGCCCAGCCGAAGGTCGCGATGTATGCACGCTCGATCGCCTTCCAGCCACGCCCGCCGCGTCGGCGGACGACGGCCAGAGCCAGCGCGAACCAGACCGCGAACCCGCCGCCGATGATCAACGGCCATTTGGGGCACTCGAAGCACGCGACCGCACCAAGTATCAAGGCCGTCAGCACAAAGCCGAAGTGCGCCCCGCCGCGGCTGGCACGCAGCAGCTCCCTGATCACCCGCCGATCCTCTGCGAGGGCCCGCTCGTATGCATTCGGTGCCGCCTCGGTGCTGCGCTCCCGCTCCACGTCCTTTTCCACCCGACCCCCTCACCAGATCCAGCCCTACACAGGGCTGACCAACACCCCCAGAGGCGCACCATGCTTCGCGACCGTTGCCCAGTCCAGCAGGGCACGCCTCAAGACGCGATCGCGTACTGCCTAGCAGCCGCCCTCGTTCTCGTCTACGCACCCGTCCCGGCCGGCGGTGTAGGGCCTGGCACCGGAGACGGTGAGTCCGAAGAGGTCGCAGATGCGCCGCACGTCACCACCAGTGGCGTCGATCTCCTGAAGGACGCGGTCTCCAAGGAGAGCCCTTGGTGTGACGCCGAGTTCGCCCCACGGGAAACCCTGCCAACGCGGTTCGTACGGGGCCGGTGCTCTGGTTGATGGGCAGGGGTGCGGGTTGGTGGGACACAAGCGGCTGACTTAGCGACAAATCGCAACAACCGGTACAGCAACAAGGATCGATCATGTCTGCTTCTTCCACTCCTTCCTCCGGTGACAGCCAGCCGTCGCAGGCCACCGACCCTTTGGCATGGCGACGACACCTCCCGGCACTGGCCTCGGCCGCCGCCGGGATCAACGAGGCGTGCGACGCCTGGGACGCGGTTTCGGACTCGCTCTGCGACGCGGACGGCTGGCCGCTGGACGACAAGGTCTACGGCGACGGAAAGGTCAAGCGGGACGCCGAAGCGTGGAAGCACGCCGAGGTGTTCCTCGACCACGGACCCGAGGTGCTGGCCGGGGTCCGCGCCGCCGCCGACGGCCCCGACTACGTCGAGGGGCCGATCAGCGACGACCTCCGTCGGATACGCGGAATCGACCACATCCTGTTCCGGGCGGAGGAACTGCGGCACGAATGGGCCGACGTCATGGCGCTTATGGACGGTTCGCAGCCGAGCGTGCTCCACCTCTACCAGGAGCGTGCCGAGGAGCACCGCAACACCGAAGGCTGGCACTACTCACACGAACTCGGCTCCAAGGGACCGGCGTTGGTGCGCGTCGGCGAATACCTCGCCCACCGAGCGGACACCGAACGGCCGGCGCAGACCGAGCGGGCTCGCGTCGCCCTGACCCGCTCGACGCACAACACCCCTGCCGTATCAGCCCCTTCGCCCCAGGTCCCGCCGGCATCGCACCCGCCGGCTCCCGGTCGCTCGCGGTGATCCCTAGCACGCAGTCACGGCAGCGCCAAACTGCCCGATCCCCGGATCCTCATGGACCACCGCACTCCTTCAAGCTCCACGCCCCGGCGGCTCCCGCCGTGCGGCGGGCCGTTCGCAACGGAGAAGTCCATGCACCACGAAACCCCGTCCCCGACCGCCGCGTCCGATCCGCGTCGCCTTCAGGCCGCCCTCTGTTCGGTGCTCGGGCAGCGCGGCCTGGAGTGCACCGTCGAGTACGGCCTCAGCGACTACATCGTCCACGCCGAGCTTCCCGACGGCAGTTCGCTGATCATCTCGCCCCCGCAGGAGCCGCCCTCCGAGCACCCCGAGTCCCCGGAAAGCTGGATGGTCACCCGCCACCGGTCCGTCGAGCCTGCCGTCTACGAGGTGATCTACGACTCCGAGCCGGGCGGTCCGCATGCGCGCCTCGGCGGCAGCGTGCCGGATCTCCTCTCCGCTGTCGACGCCCGCCTGGACCAGCTTGGCGTACCGACACGCCAAGAGCAGGAATGTTCCGGCGAAACGCGCGCCGCTCCCGTGTTCCCGCCCGACTCCGCTCCATCCCAGGCGAGTATCGCTCTCGCCTCTTCGCCGTCGATCGGCCAGCGCGTGCTCCCGACCGGCCCGCCGCCGGAGTCGTACGCGCGGGCCGCGCCGCCGTCGGCCAGTTCCTCATCCGCTCCCCGGCTCTGACCGACCGCGATCCAGGAGTCCTCCGTGCACCGCACCCTCAGAACTGATCCGCCCGTCGCCCGCACCTGTAACCGCACCCGCCTCGGATGGATCTGCCATGCCCAGCCACTACGACGTGCTGCCCGACCTGGCCTTCGGCCACCACCCCGTCCACGGCATCGTGGCCGCGAACCCGAAGAACCTCGCGGCCAGCACCTGGATGCTCAAGGGATTCGACTTCCATCCCGTCCCCGACCAGCCGACGTTGTACGCGTTGGCCGACCAGAACCGTGACGGATACGGCCGTACGAGTCGGGCCATCGAGCTGCTGCGCAAGGCCGGCTACCAGGTCGATGTGGACGTCGCGCTGGACCCTGCTCTGGCGCCCGACAGGGCACAGGTACGCGACCGCGGTCCGCTCGGTGAACCAGACGTCGCCTTCGCCGATCACCCGCAGCTCGGCATCGTCGCAGCCCTCGACGGCCGTGTCTCCGGCCTCACCGCGCTCGCGCTGGTGGAGGACGGCTGGCGGCACAACTCGAGCCTGGACATCTACACGCTCCCCGCGACCACCGATCGCGTCGAGGCGCTGCGGAAAGTCGCCGACGCCACGGTGACCCTGCACCGTTCGGGGCTCCAGGTCGCAGTGCAGCCCCGCCTCGCCCAAGAGGTGACGGCCCGGCCCCGCCCTGCTGCGACGCCGGCCGCCGCGCGGGAGCGAGGCCATGGTTTCGCGCGCGCGTCTCCGTTGAGCGCCGCCGCGCTCGCCGCCAGCCCGGCCCGCGCCGGTATCCCGGGCAGGGCGCCGGTCCCCGCCTCCGCCGTCTCCACAGCGGCGGTCCGGCCGGTTGACCCCCGCATCGCGTACTCCCGCAACCGCTGATCCAACTCCTCAAGGAGGCCCTTCCATGGCCGTGAAGACGATCTGGCCTATCGACCACACCTGCGGTCACCATGCCGACCGCGACTTGTCCGACCGACCGGCTGACCGCCGCGCCGGCTTTGCCGAGTGGCTCTCCAGGCAGGAGTGCACGGACTGCTGGCGTGCCTCGAACGAAGGCGACGAGCAGGACAAGGCTGCCTGGCTCAAGGCGAAGCGCGCCGAGGAGCAGACGGCGTCCGAAGCCTGGTCCGAGCAGTACCGGATGCCTCCCCTGGAGGGGACCGAGCGGGCCGTGCCCTGGGGCGTGCGCTGTCGTCACCAGGGCCTGACCAGCGCCTACACCGCACTGGTCACCGAAGGTACGACCAGCGAAGCGGAGTGGGCGGAGATCGAGGAGAGCGCTCGTACGGTGACCCGTGCCGGGTGGTGGATAGACCAGAGGTCGTCCGAGCCGCAGGACCTCGCCGAACTGCTCCGAGCCGCCACCGGGGCCGACCGGCCGACAGAGAATCCCTTCTTCTGACTGCCCGGGTGCCCTGCTGCGGCGGGGCACCCGTCGCGCGCCGCAACCCCCGACGGTAACCCCGGAGGCTCTCTTCGCCGTCGGCCACCAGTACGTCGCGCGTCCCCGCTCGAACCACCCGTCAAGGACCACTCACCCGAAGAGGCAAACGTGCCCGAGTGTTACTCCAGCATCGGCGAGGCCGTCGGTGCGGCCATGCAGCACAACATCCGGCTCGCCCACCGCAGCGCGGCACCGGGCTCTGACAAGCCGCTGCAGGTCAGGCACCTGCCCAGCGCTTCCGCCGATCCCTACTCGGTCCGCCGGATGATTTCCCGCCTCCACGAGGATGCCGCGCCCGATGAGGTGGCGGGCATCATCAAGGAAGTCAACGGCGCACTGGTCGGGGCTCTGCCCCAGGTGACCGAACTCGTCGCCTCTGCCGCCGACTGGACTCGCGCCCGTCTCGACTTCGACGACCCGCAGCACAATCCGGCGTTCGAGACGTGGACGCGGCTGGCAGCCGCGTACGGGATGCTCCAGGACGTCCGTGAGCAGTTGGACGTCGCCGAGGACGGTCTCGCTGCCTGTCCCGCAGAGCGCACGGACCCCCGGCACCACCAGATGGTCAACGTCCTGCGCAGCCGGGAGTAGCTCGACGATGCCCTCGGTGCCGAGGCTGCTCCTGCGCCGTCCGCTGCCCGAAACGCCAATTCAGACCGGCAGCGGGCTGCCCGCGCCTCCTCGCCGCGCGCCGGAACATCGCCGTCGGCTGGCACTCCGCCGGCCACCGCAGCACTGCCACCCGCGCCTCGTTCTGCCGGCCGACCCCGCTGAAACGTTCCGCTTCAGACCTCCAGGAGTACCCCATGAGCTGCACGAGAGCCGAGCGCGCCCCGCCCCCGCCCGCTCGCACACCCAAAGGAACCGCCGTGCCTTCCCCGCGTACCAGCGCGCCCTCGACCACCACCGGGTCGGACGCGCTCCTCTACCTGCTGTTCGGCGTCCTCGGCGCCGTCGTGGCTTTCGGCTCTGTCGCCTGGCTGACCGGAAATCTCACCAATGCCTTTGTCGGGAGCGGGATATGGGCCCCCTTCCGCGTCACGGACGCGCTGCTGCACCCGGAGGTGCTGTGGCCGACCTTGAACACCAGCAGGCTCATGGTCGGTGCCCGCGTCGTCCCCGGCTTGTTCACCGTGGCCCTGGTCGTCACCGCTGCGGTGCTGTGGGTGCGCTGGCGTGCCGGGTCCAAGTCCGGCCTCGCCCGCAAGGCGGACCTGGCGCCGCTGCTGGACAAGGAGATCGTCGCCAAGGCGAAGAGCCTGC
This sequence comes from Streptomyces sp. SAS_281, assembly GCF_052542855.1. Taxonomy (NCBI): domain Bacteria; kingdom Bacillati; phylum Actinomycetota; class Actinomycetes; order Kitasatosporales; family Streptomycetaceae; genus Streptomyces; species Streptomyces sp. SAS_281. Next base: position 36,507 of record NZ_JBMNDO010000064.1, on the reverse strand, counting down.
GCCCGAGCCTGGGCGGCCGGGAGAGTAAAAGAGGTCCTGCCCGCTGACCGCGGCATCCTGCTCGGCACCCTCGATCCCGGCCGTGCGGAGGTCCGCGCGTCCTGGGAGGACGTGATCGTCGCGATCATGGCCCCGCGTTCCGGCAAGACGTCCGGGCTGGCGATCCCCGCGATCCTCTCGGCACCGGGTCCAGTCCTGCTCACCAGTAACAAGGCCGCGAACGACGCCTTCACCACCACGGTGGACGCACGCGCCGAGGTCGGCACGATCTGGACCCTCGATCCGCAGCAGATCGCCCACCACCCGCGCGAGATGTGGTGGGACATTCTCGCCGACGCCCGCGACCTCGACGGGGCGAAAAGGCTGGCAGGGCACTTCGTCACCGCGAGCGTGGACGAGTCCAGCGGCTCCGACTTCTGGTCCACCGCCGCGAGCAACACCCTCGGCGCCCTCTTCCTCGCCGCCGCGTCCCACCGGCGGCCGATCACCGACGTCCTGGCCTGGCTCGCGATGCCGGCCGACCGCACCCCGGTGGACCTGCTCACCGACGCCGGCCACCATGCCGTCGCGGCCCAGCTCCAGGGCACCGTCTCCGGCGCGACCGAAACCCGCGACGGAATCTATGAGACGGCGCGGCAGTACGCGAGCTGTCTGCTCGACCCTGACGTCGCCGCCTGGGTCACCCCGAACAAGGATCTCCCCGAGTTCCAGCCGTTCACCTTCGCCACCTCCCGCGACACCCTGTACCTGCTGAGCAAGGACGGCGGCGGCAGCGCGTCGGCGATCATCGCGGCGGCGGCCGACGCCGTGATGCGCGCGGCCGTGATCGTCGCCGAGCGCTCCGGCGGTCGGCTCGACCCGCCTGCTCTGTGCGTCCTCGATGAGGCCGCGAACGTCTGCCGAATCTCCGATCTACCCGACCTCTACTCGCATCTGGGCAGTCGGGGGGTCATCCCGATGACGATCCTGCAGTCCTACCGTCAGGGCCAGCGGTGCTGGGGCGAGGCCGGTATGGACGCCCTGTACTCCGCCGCCACCGTCAAGATCATCGGATCTGGCATCGACGACGCGGACTTCGCCGACCGGCTCAGCCGTCAGGTCGGCGACCATGACGTCCAGACCACCTCGGTGTCGACCAGCGAGGGCGGCAAGTCCACCTCGGTGAGCATGCGCACCGAGCGGATCCTTCCGCCGGACGCCATCCGCGCCCTGCCCAAGGGCAAGGTTCTGCTGCTGGCCACCGGCATCCGGGTCGCCATGCTCAACCTCAAACCCTGGTACAAGGAGCCCTCCGCCAAGGTCGTCGGGCCTGCCTCCGCACGTGCCACGAAGGCGATCACCGAGCGTGCCCTCGCGAAGAGCATCGACCAGGACGATCTCGGACTGTCGGCATGAGCGCGCCCACATCACAGCAAGGCCGGTTGGCCCACGCTCCGGTCGTTCTGCGCGGTGGCCGGTGGTGGCTTGACGGCGGTGCCGGCTCGATCCCAGCCTCCGACCCTGCCTTCACCGCCGCCCTGGACGACTTCGCCCTGTCGATAGCCGCTGCCGACCGGGCAGTCGCCAACCTCCATATCCGGCAGGACGAGACGCCCTCCGCTGATCCCGGCGGCCGACGGTGAACCCGCTGATGAGTGCCGAGCAGGCGGTCCTCGGCGCCGTGCTCCTCGACCCCGAGCAGCTCACGTACCTGGACTGGCTCGCTGCGGGCCACTTCTGCCGGCCCGTCCACCAGGCGCTGTTCGACGCCCTCCGCAAGCAGCGCGACGACGGGCATCCTGCACTCTCGGCCGACGGTCCGTTGCCGCTGTCGTGGGTGACCGACGCGGTCGAGGAGGCCGGCCAGCACGTACGCGGGCTGACCGCGGCGTACGCCCACACCCTGATCCAGGCGTGTCCCCGAACCGAGCATGCCCCGGTGTACGGCCGCATGGTGCTGGAGGGAGCGATTCACCGCACCGTCGCCCAGCACGCGATCCGTCTCCACCAGGCGGCTCGGGCCGACGCCGTCCAGGGCGAGGTCGAGGGAGCGTTGCGTACGGCGGACGCCCTGACCGGCGTACTCACCGATCTTGCGCGTCGCTGGGGAACCGACCCCCGACCGGTCCCGCCCACCGCTGGGCCCTCTGCTGTCACGGAGGTCCCGCCTCCGGCACAGAGCGCACAGGTCGCCGAGGACGAGCGGTTCCTCCTGGCCGTACTCGCCGAACAGCCGGGGGCCATGGGCGAGGTGGTCGCCTGGCTGCGTCCGGGAGACTTCGCCGACCCGGCCCACGGACAGCTCTACCGGTGCCTGGGCGCGCTGCACCACCGGGGTGAACCCATCGACCGGATCACCCTGCTCTGGGAAGCCCAGCGACGCGGTCTGCTGGCCGACGGCACAGTGTCGAGCGAGCAGCTGGCCTCCGTGTGCGAAGGCATGGTCCCCGGCAGCGCTGACTGGTTCGGGCAGCGGGTGATGCGCTCCTCAGTGACCCGCACCGCCGCCGCCTCCGCACGAGCCGTCCGGGCCCTGGCCCAGGACGAGGTTCTGGGGCCTGGTCGGCTGATCAACCACGCCCTGCATGCGCTCGGTCCTCTTGACGAGGTCCGCACCCGCTGGGCTACCGCGAACGGCGGTCCGGCTCCGAGGGCCACGGCATCCGCTGCGCCGACGGGCGAGCCGCCGCCCGACCGAGTCAAGGCCGCCCGCGCCCGCAGCACACCCCGCCCAGTCGCGTCACCCTCAGCCCCGGCCAGCCGTCTCCCCACGCTGTCAGCAGGCCGACCACCCTCGCTCGGCCGGCCGTGAGTGTCGGCCTTCCCTGTCAAACGCCGACCCGTAGCGCTCCACTACCGCGTTCTTCCGGCCGGGCCAAACCGCTGATTCTCCGGATCCTCTCGGGCATGTCGCCGTCTCACAGATGGAGCACACCCCCATGGCCGACACCAGCCCGACCTCCCCCGGCCCCGAGCCGTACCGCGTCGCCGACGCAGACCTTGACGACCTCGCCAGCACCCTCGCCAAGACCATGGCCGAGGTCAGGCAGCACGGCGTCATCCTCGACCGCCTCGGCTCCGAACCCGAATCCGTCGCGATCCAGCCGCCGGACGGCGCTCCGGAAGCCGAGACGGCTGACGGCAAGAAGGCCGACGGCCCCTCCTCGGTGTCCATCCTCGCCTTGGGCGGCGAGGCGTACGCCGTCGAACTCGCCGCCCTCAGCGACTGGGTGAACTACCTCTTCCTGCCGGTGTACGGCCGGGAGATCAGCACGAGCCGTCCCTGGTGCGCCAACTGGCACGAGCACCCCGAGGCCGTCGCCCGGCTCCACGCACTCTGGCTCGCCTGGCAGCAGTTCACCGACACGGAGGCCGGCCTGTCCGGCCCCTCGACCTGGCACCGTGACCACCTGGACCAGACCCTGGCGCACCTACGAGCCCCCGACGGGCCCTTCGCGGCCTGCACGACCAGCGCAACTCGCCCTAACCACCGCGTGCTGGCCACCCCGGCGCCCAAGCAGTCGGGGGTGGCGGCGTGAACGACGACCTCGACTTCGTCCTCGACGACCTCTCGCCGACCGACGATGCCTCCGAAGAGGCGATGGAAGCTCTCCGGGTCGGCGACTTCACGGCGCCGTCCCCGCACCACACCAAGCCCGATGGTTCCCACAGCCGGCACCCGGCCCAGGGAAGGCTGCTGTGAGCCGCGCCCGCTTCGCCTTCGCCGCGCACCCTGACGCCATCGCCGACCTGCGGGAACTCCCCGCTGGGATTCGCGATTTGGCTTTGCTGGAGCTGCAGAACCTGGTCCAGGGAAGCGACGACTGCTTGCCGCTGAAAGGCCGTCTCGCCGGCTTCCACAAGGTGTACGTCGACCCGGAGGTCGCTTACCGGCTGGTCATCCAGTTCCGTCAGGCCCCGCCGACCTCGACGCACAAGCGCGAGATCTACCTCGTAGCCGCCGGCAGCCGGAAGGACTACGCGGTCTACCGCACGGCCCACCTGCGGACCGGCCCCCAGCAAAAGGGCGGCCCGGACTCCGCCACGGAGGCCCGCGTGCAGGCCGCCCGGTCCCGCTCGACGCTCACTGCCGAACGGCCGACAGCAGGCCGCGCGACTACACCGTCAACAGCGCCGCCCTCGGCCGCTGCCCCTCGAAAGGCCGCCCAGCGATGACCAACGACCCTACTGCGCTGACCCGTTCAGAGCTAACGGATCTCCTCACCGAGGCCGCGCAGAACGTCGGCGGCATCCCTGCCGCCGAGTACCCGACGGCTGCCGCCCGCTCCTACCTGCATCCCGTCTTGGGGCCGCTGGCCGCTGGGCCCCGTGTGATCACCGGGCTGAACAACCGGTTCGAGGGCTTCCTGGCCGCCGAGCCACGCTCCGCTGGTTCGGCGGGCCTGTTCGCTCTGGCCTCATACGCCTCCGCGCTGGGGTGGCTCACCGAGTCGTTCGCCGAGCTGACCTCCTCGGTCGACGACATCTGTACCCGCGTGGGCATCCCCGCGGAGCCCTGCACACCGATCGGCGCCCCGACCGGCGGAACCGAGCGGGACGACGAGTTCGACTTCGCCTTCAGCGCGCTTGAGTTGGAGGCGGTCCGCAACGCAGCCGAGGCCGCCGGCCTCGCGCCGGACGACTACGTCGAAGTTCTCTCCCAGTCACTGCTCGCCGCCGCCCGGATCACCGACGCCTGCATGGAGATCTCCAGCGGCCTGCTCGATGACGCCTTTCTGCTCCGCGAAGCGAGCGACCGCCCTCGGCTCGGTGACGATCCCGGGAGCCTGCCCGCTCTGGTCCGCTCCCTGCTCGCCCGGATGGAGGCGACGGAGTGAACCCGTTCGACGCAGACACGCACCCTGGGCCTTATCTCGTCGTCGAAGTGCTCGGTGTCGGGGACGTCAGCGTGCCCGCCCTCGCGCTTGGTCCGGAGGAGCCGCTGCACCAGGCCGCAACGCGCGTCATCGAAGCCGCGGCGGCGTTGGACGAGCGACACGAGAGCGTGCTCAACGCGGTCCGGCGGTCGCAGCGGCTGCTCGAAGGTGCTGGTCGCGGTGAAGTCGGCCGCGCCCAGGTGTCGTACGCGCTGCTGCGGACCGCACTCCCCGAACTCGGAGACGTTCTGGCGCAGCAAGACCGGGCGTACAGCCAGCTCGTCGAGTCCCTGTCCGCCTACCGTCGGCTTCCTTCCTCGCCCGAGCCTGCACAACGCGCGACCAACAGGGGCCACGGGCAGGGCCAGAAGACGATGCCCGACCGGGCCATCGCCGGGCAGCGCGGGCTGGCGGCCCTCGAAGTCGTTGCGGCCGGAGGCGTTCGCTTTCGTCGCAACGCGATCGGCGAGGACCCGTACATCTCACGGGAGAAGGCCCAGCGGCAGGACCCAGCGGTCTTCCCGCAGACCGTGCAGCGGCTGGTCACCGACGGGCTACTGCATCAGGACACCACCGAGAGCGTGTACCGGCCCGGCCAGCTCCTCTCGCTCACTTCGCAGGGTGAAGCCGCCTTGCGTGATGGTCGCGCGACGACCTCACGGGTGTCCGCCGCCCTCGGCCGCACCACCACGCAGACAGCGTCAGGCACGCTCGCCGACTCGGTCGCCACGCCCGCCGCCAGGACCTCCCTCGCGGCCCCCCGCTCACGCTGACCTCATCCCGATAAGGACCCCAGCATGCCTGCCACCGGCCTGCCTCCCACCTTCTCCATCGCTTCCATCGACGCCCAACGCGTCGAGGAGGCTCTCGCCCGGATCGGGCCCAAGTGGACCACCTGGACCGCGATGACCCTGGCCCAGGTGAACGGCCCCGTGCGCGTCCGTGATGTTGCTGCCCGGCTCCCCTTCGTCAGCGAGCAGTTCGTCGGCAAACGGCTGGCCACAATGCACACGGACGGACTGGTGATCCGCGATCACGACCGGCGGGGAGCGCCGTACCGACTCAGCGCGCTCGGCGCATCACTGGCCCCCGTCCTCCGCACGGTGTCGGACTGGTCCCGCACCCACCTGACACAGGAGCAGATGGCCGAAGCCGAGCGTGTTGAGGACGCGCTGCGCCGCTTGCATCTCCGGCACTCAACTACCGTGATTCGAGCCCTCGACTCGGCTGACGGCCCGATGCGGTTCACCCACATCGTCGAGCAGGCCGGTTTGAGCAGTGGCCTCGCGCCGCAGCGACTCCTCCGGCTTCAGGCCGATGGCCTGGTCGCGCGGACGGGCTCCCGGCACGGAGACCCGTACGTGCTCACGGATGCCGGCCAGGCGTTGGGGGCCGTCTACGCGAGTGTCGAGCACTGGAGCCAGCCCTTCGCGCTGCGAAGTGAAGCAGCGGCGTCGCGACCGGTAGAGGCAGCTACGTGCGCCCACGCCGGCATTCCGCTGGGGGCGGGGGCCGACGGCGCCCGGGCCTCGGCTGCCCTGCGGCGGAGCGCCGCCGCGTCCAACGTCATGTTCAGCCACGCGCCTCAGCCGCAACCGCGGGTACCGGCGGCCGTAACCGCCCAGTCGGCACCGGGCCGGGGCCGGTGACGGGCCTGAGAACCAGAGGCCACTCGGCGCCGCCACGGCATACGCGTTCGCTCCAGCGACTCCCGCCGCTGCGCCCGCGGATCCGCTCCCCTCCTTCGCTTCCAGAGACTCGACCATGCACGCCCCTGACGACCCGTACCAGCAAGAGGTGCTGGTCAGCCCCATGTATCTGGCTGGTTCCAACGGGACCGGCGAAGCCGGCTTCGCACCAGTCGCCCAGTGGCCTCACCAGTACCTCGATGAGGGCCCCTGCCAGCTCCTCGTCACCTCTCCCGACCAACGGATTCGAATCGGCTGGTTCGGCGACGACTTCGAACTGTGGAAGATCAGCGCAGCCGAGGACGCCTTCTCCGCGCCTCGCTGGACGGCAACGTTCAACCACGTCACCCCGGCCGAGATAGTCGCCGGCCTCACCACCGCACTGGTCCAGGACTACGACGAAGCCATCGCTTCCGACACCCCCGGCCGCTTCCTGACGGGGCCCGCCGTCCCCTGGAGGGACACCGTCCGGCCGCTGACCGATGCCGGCTGGACCCTTGACGGAGGTGCTGAACTCGGCACCGTCGAGATCATCGCTCCCGACGACCAAGCGGGCATCCTCATCGACCGACGCGGCTACGGCTCCGACCGCACGACCGTCGAGCTGTGGGCGGGCCCGCCGGGCTGGGGCACTCGTGCCGAAGCGACCTTCGCGGTGGCCCTCTTCGGCCCGGGGGCCCACCGCGCGGGCCAGCTCCTCCATCGTCAGCTCCACTCGCCGGCCTTCGGCGACCCGGCGCTCCACCGTCTCCTCGTCCGGCCAGTGGTCGGGCTGTGCGCCGACTTCCCACAGGCCGTCCGCGACCATCGCGATGTCGCCCACGGTCCAGGGCCGTCCGGCGGCGCGGATCTTGCGTTCCAGTGCGGCGCCGTCCCAGTGTCTGCTCGCCTCGGCCATCCCCTGCTCCCCCTTCTCTCGCCTGCGGCCCGTCACCGCAACCCATGTAGGACAACCGCGGTGGGCCGTCCATTCCCCGGTCTCCCGTCGCCTGCCAGCGGCCCCAGTTCGCCCGCGGCAGACGTCCTCGCTGGGAAACGACTACGCGCTTCGGTATGCCGCATGCCAACGTACGGGTGTCGGGAAAACCGCAGGTCAACGAAGGGATCCATCTAACCGTGAGCACCTCTGTCACCCTCCTTCTGGCCGCTGTCTGCCCCACGGCGGATACTCTCCACTGGCTCTCCGCCGACCACGGTGCGGGCCCGGTGCTCGATCTCCTGGACGGTCTCGGCTGGGCGATCGTCGACATCCCCGAGGCCAACGTCCACGCGACCAGCCCCGACGGCTGTGTCTACGTCGGCTGACTCCCCGAAGACCCGTCGGCCTGGCAGCGCAACATCGTCTGGCACGTCCGTGTGCAGCCCGTCGATGGCGACGCATGGGTCCAGGAGTTCGGTCTCCACACCCCCTCCGAGGCCGTTGCCGGATTCCTTGCTGCCCTGGTCACCAACTCCTGGTACTGACTGCTGATCAGGCTCCGCTCATACATCCACCGACAGCTCGACGACTCCTTGTCGTCGAGCCGACCAGCCCCTCAATGTCCACCGTTCACGGAGACTCCCTTGCCCCAGTACCTGACCGTCGGCCACCTGCTCCGCCAGCTCCAGGAACTCGACCCCAACCTGCCGGTCCGTCTCGCCATCAACCCCGACTTCCCCTTCACCCACCTCGTGGGGACCGAGGTCGTCGTCCGCGACGGCACGGCGTACATCACCGACGACGGGCAGGAGGACTACCTCCAGGTGGGCGCGCGTGACGCCCTCACCTGGGCCTGATCCCTTCTCAACCACCACGGAGGCTTCAATCTCTTCACTGTCGCGTCCCGCGCCTCGGCTCTCGCTGCACGTTGTCGCGGTGCGCCCCATGCCGCACGGCGTGCACAGCGCACTTCTCCAGCGCATCTCCGTCTGCCCCGACGGCCCCCTCGACGTCACCTGGCTCGCTGCCGGAACTCCCAGGCTTCCCCTCGGGCGCATCCGACTGCGCTGGGAGCCCGCATCGCGCAGCGGCTGGGACGTCAGACGTCGCGGTGCATCTGGGCCTGACCACTGCCGAGGTGCTCACCGGTTCCTGGCCCGCTGCCCCGGACGACTGGGCGCGCCTGGTCCATCCGACCCTGTATGAGGTGACCGGGCCTGTGCGCCGCCCTCGCTCTCGCGACCGACGCCCTCGACCTCTCTAACCGGCTCTCGGGAGTCTGACCGAGGACCGCCGAAGGCCGCCCCACGCCGCTCGGGCAAGGGCGGCCTCGTCGTGCGTCCACCCGTGAGTTGCGTACGCTTGAAGCCCCCGTGCACAGTTCCAAAGCACAGCAGAAAGTGTCTGTGCCCAGAGGGCAGCGACGCGCTCGTATTCGTCCGTCACCGTCCAGGATTTCCCCGCACCCGGGAACCCCCTGGTCCAGGGCGAGTGCGCATTCGCTTCGCACACCGGCACGCTGCAGGCGCCCGGCCCCTGCAGGGGAGTCCGCCCGGTACCGGACCCGGCAGAGGTCTGCCCCTTGGAGGCGCCCTGTCCATGGACAATCCCCAATGGTAAAAGTTGGGCAGCGGCGTGTAGTGGGGGGAACGGGCGTACCGGGGGGCGAAGTGAACGCAATACCGCAGGACGGCGGCCCGAGAGGCGCGGACGGTGTGTCCGTGTCGCAGTATGTGCCCCCGTCGTCGGTCGTGCCTCACAACCAGTTCGACACCCGGACACCCCTGCAGCAGGTCTTCTACTGGACGCCGGAGCAGTGGGAGCAGTTCACCTGCGAGTGGGTCCGCATGCGCAGGGACGACTTCGGCTACCTCGGTGTGGAAGTCCTCGGCGGGACCAACGACCGCGGCGCCGACGTCGTGGCCTTCATGAGCGAGCAGCGGCTGAACGGTGTCTGGCACTGCTACCAGTGCAAGCACTACACCGCCGACCTCACGCTCGACGACGCACTGCCCGAGATGCTCAAACCGTTCGTGGCGACGGTGGATACGAGCCGCACGCTCCCCGCCCGGTACATCTTCGTGGCACCGAAGATCCACCCCCGGCTCAAGGACATGGTGCTGACCCCGGCCACACTGAAGGCCCGGTTCCTCACCTACCTCGACGGGCGGACCAAACCGGTCGCCGCATTGCCCGCGCAGACCCGTGAGGCCATACGGGCGCTGGCGGAGAGCACTGACTTCTCGATGTTCTGGACCGTGAACCTGGACGAGGTCCTGGAGGTCTACAGCAAGTCGCCGCTGTTCGCCTCCCGCTTCAACCTGCCACCCACCGGCAAGCCCCGCAAGCTCCTTCCCCCTCCCGAGCCCCAGGTCAACGAGGCGCGCTACCTCCAGCAACTCCTGGACGTTTACCAGGAGAGGTTCGGCGAAGGTATCGCGACCGTGCAGCACGCTTTCGAGCACCCGGATTCGGGAGAGCATCTCGGGCGGCAGCGAGTGGCGTTCTTCGACGCGGAGGCCCTGCGCATGTATGCACGAGAGAGCATCGCGGGTGACACCTACGAGGAATTGCAGGACGACGTGTTGACCAACCTGATCGAGGTGGCCGCCAACGACTACCCCTCGGGGTGGAACCGCCTCCAGCAGGTACTGAGAGCCTCCGGACAGATGACCCTCACCGGGTCGCCGCTTCTGCACCTCTTCCGCAACAGCCAGCGTCAGGGCATGTGCCACCAGCTGGCGAACGTCGACAAGCTGCACTGGTGCAAAGGAGGTTGCCGATGAACCCGCTCAACAGCCCCGTCGAAGTCGGGATGCGGACGTTGGTTCTGCTGGCACGCAGCCATCCCCACCCCCTGGACCTGTCCTGGCTGGTGGTCCTGGACCACGCCATGCTGCACAGCAGCCAGTTCGACGGCGGTCCGCCCAGCCTTCATCCCCGCCTGCCCGCCCAGCCGGGCGAGCTCGGCATGAAACGGCAGATGGTGCAGGAAGGGCTGGAGGTGCTGCTGCGCGCCGGCCTAGCCACGGTCGAGGCAACCGGCGACGGGCTCGTCTACCAGGTGACCCAGCGCGGCTCGGGGTTCGTCGGCATCCTGGAAGCCCCGTACGTCAGCGAGCTGCGGCAGCGCGCGCAGTGGGCCGTGGAGCAGTTCGCCTCGACCACGGATGCCGTGGCGGCCACGCGGGACATAACGACCCGCTGGCACGACGAATTCACCGCGGGTCTGCAGCACCTGGGAGTCGGCCATGGCTAACTTCACCCTGACCCATCTGACATACGCCGGCGCGGGGCTGCCGACGGCCAGCGTGGAGTTCGACCCCAATTTCACGGTGATCTACGGATCCTCCAACACGGGCAAAACGTTCCTCGTCGACTCCATCGACTACATGCTCGGCGGTCATGTCCGTCCCTCGATCCCGCGCGCCGAAGGATACGGACAGATCCTACTCGGCCTGCTTCTGCCCGACGGCAGGCCCCTCACGCTGGTCCGTAAGCCCGGCGGCAAGAGCATTCACGTGCACCAGGACGACCTGAGGGAGCTGTCCCACGCCATTCCTGACGCGGTCGTCTCGGCCCGCAGGATCCGCAGCCGGAAGGACATCTCGCACTACCTGCTCAGCAAGCTGGGGCTGGACGACACCTACGTCCGCACCAACGAGGGCGGCAACACCGACCTGCTCAAACTGGCCGACCTGACCCACCTCAGCGTGGTCACCGACACCCGCATGATCGACCCGAATCCGCCCTCGCAGCGCACGCGCGGCACGGCGGCCAGGACCACCGCGCGCTCTGTCATGAAGCTGATGCTGACCGGCGAGGACGAGCCCCCGGCGACCAAACTCCCCAATGCTGCTCAACGGCGCGTCCAGCGGGGCAAGATCAGTCTGATCGACGCGCTGGCAGTGGACCTGAATACCAAACTCTCCCGCGACCAGACCGCCAGCGAGCAGCGAGATCAGCTGGCCCGGTTAGAGGACAGCCTCAACGACATGGCCCGCTCGCTGGCCCGCGAGTCCGAGCAGCAGGCCCGCGCGGTCACCGATCGTTCACAACTCACACAGAAGGAAGCCGAGTTGGAGGCACGCCTGAGCGAGGTGCTCGACCTGCTGGGGCGATTCGACACTCTGCGCCAACAGTACGAGACGGACCTGGCGCGGCTGGAAATGGTCAGCGAGGCCAGCAACCTCCTGGGCTACTTCCAGGTCGGCCGCTGCGTGTTCTGCGGGGCGGACCCCGAACACCAGCAGGTCCAGCACGGCCATCAGGAGACCACGCAGCTGCACGAGGCCGTGCTCGTAGAGTCCGCCAAGACCCACTCCCTTCTCGCCGATCTCCGTCTGACCATTGAGGGACTGGAAGGCCAGCGCGGCGAACTGGCCGAACACCGCACCGCCCTGAGTGCACAGACGGCCGAGGCCGACCGGTCCCTGGCGCAGATCGAAGCCCGACTGGCCCCTCTGCGCGAGGGACTGCAGGACATCGTCGCCGAGCGACTGCGCGTCGAACGCGACCTGGAACTGCGCGCCCGGCTCGACGAGCTGGAGGAGCACCGCTCCCAGCTGGTGGCCCAGGGCGCCCTGCCGTCCAAGCGGCGGGAATCCCTGATCGCGGGCAGGATCCTGGCATCGTTCGACGAGCTCCTGCAACGCACCCTGGACTCCTGGCGGATCCCCGACGTGGAGGGTGCCGGCTACGACCCCTACAGCGGGGACGTGACGGCCGGCGGAACGGCGCGCGCAGGCCACGGCCGGGGCATGCGCGCACTGCTGCACGCCGCGTTCTCGATCGCCCTGGCCCGCTACTGCCTAGACCGCAGACTCCCACACCTGGGCTTTCTCGTCCTGGACTCTCCGCTGGTGACGTACAAAGAGCCGGACTATGACGCCGACCGCATCCCCCCCAACGTGATCGACCACTTCTACCGCTCGTTCCTGGCCTTCCCCGGTCAGGCGATCGTCGTCGAGAACGCCACGCCGCCCCCGGACGTCCTCGAGCATGCACGGATCATCACCTTCAGCGGCAGCGGAGCCCGCCCCGGCTTCTTCCCCGCGCGCCCCCGCGCCACCGACCGGACCTGAGCCGCACCGGCCACGCCTGAGCGGCGACGATGAACACCGCGACCACGGTCCGCGCCGGGGCAACCATCGCCGCCACCTCTACATGCTCGTCCTGGTCGTCCTGTGCCTGCACCCGGTTCACCGCCAGTGACATGCACTTCAGCCTGCTCGACCGATCGACCGCTCACGGCACATTCGCCGAAGCTCAGGCTACCGACCCGGCGCACGCCAGTAGCTGAAGATCATAGAGCGGCGGCCCCGAGGGCTGGGACCCAGACGGCCGCGTATTCGTCCCTGTGTTCGCCTACTCCATGTAAGTGCCGGCGAATATGCCGTCGAACCCGAGCGCCGCCAAGCCCGCCTCGACGCTCGGGTAGGTCGTCCCGTGCGGGCCGCCGACCAAGGCGTCGAAGTCGGCGCGACTGATCTCGGGCTCGAACCACTGGTTGCCGCACCGGCAGCGGACCCAGACGTTGCGGCCGTGGTTGATGAGCAGCCAGTCGCGTCGGGCACGGCAGGCGGAGCACATCACGGGGATGCCGCCGAGAGCGAGTTGGCGTGAGTGGCCGACGCAGCGAATCGCCCCGGGTCCGTCGGCGGGCCGGGTCTCGGTCTGGAGCTGCAGCAGGGGGTCGGTACCAGTGGGGAGGACGGGCAGCGCGGGTGCCGGCTCCGTGGTTCGGGTGGTGGTTCTGAGCACGAGCGTCATCTCCCGGTTGTCGGTCCTGTCTTCATCCGTAACAGCCGGTGAAACCGACTGTCCATACATTTCGCGGCGGCCGCTCGGTCGGTGGTCGACTACCGGTTCGGCCTGGTCAGCGTCCCGGCGAGCGGCGGTTGGGGTCTTGAACAGTCCCGAGCGGTGCGGCTGCCGTCGCGTTCCGTTCGCTGGTGCGGCTGCTCGGCGTGGTGGCCTGGCGAGTGGTGGCCTGCGGACGACGGGCACCGTCGCCCGGGTGTGCCGGGAGCTGGGCGATGCGCCGCAGGCGCCAGACCAGGACGTCGTTCACGTCGTCGGCGCTGTCGAGTTCGCGCATGTCGATGGCCTGGCGCAGGAGGGCTTCGGAGTCATGGCCTGCCCGCTCTGCCTGGGCGAGGGTGGCAACCAAGGCGTCGGTCCTCGCTTCCGTGCCTCCTGCCCGTACGACCTTCTCCGGCAGGACGGCGCGAAGGGTGGCTTCGTACGTGTGGCGCTGGGCGTCAGGAAGGGCGCGGCCTTGGTCGTGTAGCACGCGCATCGGGGCGGCAGCGGCCTGCCGGTAGGCAATGCGCAGGTGCGCGGCGGCTTGTCGGGAGGCATGGGCCTGCTGGGCGTGTCCACGCGCGGAGTGCCAGCGGGCGGCGGCGAGGGTGACCAGGACGAGGGTGGATAGGAGCATGGCGGTAGTACCGCCGTCCTCGCCTCGGCCGAGCGCGCCGCCGGCCTGGACGATGCCTCGGGCGGCTGAGCGGAGAGCCCGGGTGTCGGCGCGTTCGGCGCGGACATGACTGCGGGTCGCCCGCTCGAAGGCACGAGCTGCGGCGGCCAGCTCGGCGCGGGTGGTGGCCGGTGAGGTCTGGGCCACCGCGTCGAGGAGTTCTCCTACGCCGACGAGCTGGGCGGCGGCCTCGCCATCCTCGTCGCATTCCAGGAGCGTGGCCGAGCGCTCTGCGATGACGACCACGTTGCGTCGTTGACGAGCGGGCGGTGACCAGTTCGTCCGGTCAGCGCCGACCGCGGGCGCGCTCGGCTCGGCGGCACCGTCGGTGAGGCGTAGGCGGATCTTCGGAAGGGAAAGGTCGGGGCCCAGTTTGGAGCCGGGGTACCAGACCGGGGCTCCGTCGCGGTTGCGGTCGCCGGGCAGGGCCACGTTGTAGCCGAGCGCGTCACCGGACGGAGCGTGCCGCAGCTTCACCCGCACCCCCGCCTCGCGGAGCCGCGTGAAGAACTCCTCCTCCGAATCCGCTCCCGCCACGGCTCGACGAACGGCTTCACGGAGCGTCTCGCGCGAGGTCTCCGGGCGTCCGGTGCGCTCGGCCTTGAACTTCTCAGCGCTGCTGGGATTCTTCGCTGCGGTTCCATCGCCGGCGTTCAGGCGCCGCAGACCCATCTCCTTCTCGATGCGGCGGCATTCGGCCTGGGCCTTGTTGAAGTCGTAGTTCAGGCGCGGGTTGCGCAGGTCGCCGCGTACGAGGGTGGCGACGATGTGGATGTGGTCCTCCGCGTGGCGGACGGCGATCCACCGACAGCCGTCTGGGTCTCCGGCCGGGGCGATGCCGGTGGCGTGGACGATGCGCTGGGCGACGGCGTTCCACTCCTCGTCGTCCAGCCGCCGGTCCCCGGGGGCGGTGCGGACCGAGCAGTGCCAGACGTGCTTGGCGGGCGCGCGGTCGCCGGCCTGATTGACCCGCAGGTCCAGGGCGGCGGTGAGCCGGGCGAGGGTGACCTTCGGGTCGGGGTCGAGGCCGGTGTCACGGCCGGGGTCGGGGGCGAAGCCGTCCCAGGAGCCGACGAGGTGCGCGTCAGTGTGCTCCTCGCGCCGTCCGGGGCCGTACAGGTAGACGAGGAGGCCGTGGGTACGGGAGCCGCGCCCGATGTCGGGAACCATCACAGCCGCCTTACCACCAGGTCGTTCGCCGCGTCATCGACGCGGGCGAGAAGTTCGGTCAGCGCACCCAGCGCGTGTTCGAGTTCACCGGCGCGCGGGTGGCCACCGCTGTTGAGGACGAAGGCGATCTGGTTGATGTTGTTGCCGATCCGGGCCAGCGCGGTGCGCAGAGCGGCGAGTTCGTCGATGGCGGTGTCGAGCTGTTCGTTGCTGTGCACGGCGGCGTGTCCGCGGGCGGCGCTCAGGCCGGCGGTGGCGAGGAAGCGGGCGACGGTGACGCCGCGCTGGGTGGCGGCGTCGGCGATCTCGGTCTTCTCGGTGTCGGAGAGGCGCGTGGTCGTCTTGCGGGCGCGCTCACTCGGGTTACGGCTGCGGCGGCGCGGGGTGCGGTCGGGGAAGGCGGGCGTGCTCGGGCTCGGCTGCTCGCGGTGGGCGTCGCTGTCGGCTTCTCCCCCGGTGACCGGCGCCCCCTGGTGCCGGTTGCCCGGCTGGTCCCCGAGCGCCCTCGCTCGGGGACCAGCCGGGCTTCCCTCGCCCTCCTGGGCGGGGGCAAGTGCGTACGTCGGGCCGTAGGACCGTCGTACGCGATAGCTTGCTCCGCCAGGAGCCGTGGTGGAGTCACGCTGCTGTCCAGCAGGGGTGGCCACCGGGTCGTTGGTGTTCACCGGCTCGCCTCCGGGTCCTGCTGCTGGATTTCGCGGACGAGTTCCTCGATCCAGTCCATGGCCAGGACGGGGTGGTGCAGGGTCCAGGGCCGGTCGTGCTGCTCGCGTTGCACGATCCAGGTGGTGTCGGGGCCGGACTGGGCGCGGTGGAGGTGTCCGTGCTGGTGCAGGACGGTCAGCCAGGAGTCGACTTCGGCGGCGGTTGCCGGGTGGGTACGCATCAGGTGTTCTCCGCTTCTACTGGGGCGGGGCGCCGGGCAGGCGTACGGAACGGGTGACCAGCCGGGGTGACCGTGCCGGTCACCCGCTCCGTGGGAAGTTCGATCAGGGCCGGGAGGAAGTGACCGGCTGGCGGTGCTGCTCGCGGAGCTGGGCCATCAGGGCGGTCAGGGTGTCGCTGGAGAGCGGGATCTGCTGACCGCGGATGGCCTGGGCGACCACCTTGCGGGTCAGTTTGTCCTCGGCCCTGACCGCTGACCGGGCGATCTTCAGCAGTTCCTCGGTGTCCGGGTCACGGCGACCGGGTGTCCGGGCGGCTCGGTCAGTGACCTGCGACGGGGTGACCGGCGGGGCGGTGACCGCCGCCGGGCTGTCCTGCTGGCCGGTGACCGCGGCTGCGTCGCCGGGGCGGTCAGTGACCTGCCGCGCGATGTCCGTCTGTCCCGGCAGGTCAGAGGCCCCGTGGCCCCTATCGCGGTCGCCGGTGACCGACTGGCTGTCGCCGGTCGGGGTCGTGTCCCCGGTCAGTGACCGGGCATCAGCGGCTGGCTCGGTCAGGGACAGCGGCGGCCGGCCGGTCAGGGCGGTGACCGGCTGACCGGCCGTGACCTGCCCGGTCGCTGCCTGTGGCTGACCGGCTCGGTCAGCCCGGGTGACCTCGGTGGCGTCCCCCCGGCCGGTCTGACCGAAGTGACCGGACTGACCGACGTCCTCCCGGTCACTGTTCTTGGCCTGCCCCCGGGCGATGAGGATGTAGAGGTGGACCGCTCCGGCCAGGGCCAGCGGGGCGATGGTGGACAGCACCGCGACCACCGCGTCACCGAGCCGGAGACCGGTGCCGGCGACCGCGTCCGCGTTGAGCCGCACCGCGTGGAGCGCGTTGGCCCAGATGCTGGCGGCGGTGGCCGTGCCGAAGAGCGTCCAGACGTAGAGCCGGGCGCGCAGCGGTGCGTCGCGCAGGACCAGGAGGGCGCGGACGCCGTAGGCGATGAACCCGTCGATCACCAGAGGGAAGAGGTAGGTCAGGAAGCCCCGGATGTGGATGGCGACGGCCATCTGCTGGAGGGCGTCGTACGACAGCGCGCAGCCCGCGCCCCCGAGGGCGATGACGACTGCTCGGTCCCAGCCGGAAATGTGCGCCGGCTTCGTCATGCTGGTGGTGGTCATGCGGCCGTCCCGAAGTCGTCGCGGCCCAGGCACTCACCGCTGATCTCGGCCGGCGCAGGGGGCTTCGCCGCCTGGTGGAGGTCTCGGTTGCGCAGCGCGCGGCGGGTCTCGCGGTACAGCTTCTGGGCGTGTTCCTCGGTGATCTTCAGGAGCCAGGCCAGGCGCTGCTCGCTCACCCCGTGGCGGAAGGCGGCGTGGACGACCGCGCGGCGCTCGGCTTTGCTGAGGTGGACGTCGCGGCCGGCGATGGTGTCGTTGACGCGGCTGTAGTCGAGGCGGTGGGCGATCTTCTCGTGCAGGGGCCGACGCTCCTCTTCGGTCAGTCCACCTCGGATGCCGTAGGCGTCGCTGCTCTCCAGGGCGGCGTCCAGGCAGGTACGGCGCACGGGGCACTGCCCGCACAGGGCCTTCGCGGTGGCGATCTTGACGGTCTCGTCGGGCTCCGGGAAGAAGATCTCGGGGTCCACCGCGTTGTACTCGGTGCTCTGGCAGACGGCATCGGCCTGCCAGGTGTGGTCGCCGAGCTGGCGGTGGCGGGCAGGGTTGTTCGTCGTGCGGGTCATGCGGGGTGCTCCGATCGCTCTCCGCGCGCAAGGGGCGTCGGCGGAGAGGTGCGCTGTGTCGGTAGGTGTCGGGGCCGCGTGCGGAAGGTGCGGCCCGGTGTGGCGGTCTGCGGCCGGTCAGGCGGCGGCGCTGCGGCGTCTGAGGTCGACGGGCTCGAACTCGACCCGGGTGGTCATCTGCGCGAGCCTGCTGGCGACGCGGTCGCCGAGGTAGGAGCGGAGGTCCCTGATCGCCAGGTTGGTGGTGATCAGCGTCGGAAGTTCGTAGTTGTACCTGCGGTTGATCAGCCGGTACGTCACTTCCTCGACCCACTCACTCGCCTTGGCCGCACCGAGGTCATCGAGGATCAACAGCGGGCAGCGGCTGACCGCTGCCAGCTCCCGCTCGCTGTCGACCCCGGGGCGGGGGCGGAGATCGGCGTAGAGGTCGGCAGCAGTGGTAGCGCGCCAGCGAACGCCGACCCCGCTCTGCACCAGCGCCCGGACCGCGCCGTACGCCTGGTACGTCTTGCCCGCGCCGACGACCCCGGCCATCAGCAGGCTCGGACCGGTGGCGACCTGCCGCCGGGCTCCCCTGCTCGGGGCCACCGCCGCCTCGCTGACCTCCCGGACCCAGTCCAGGACCGTGGGGTGGTCGGCGACCGCCGCCTGATACCGCGGGGGCATCCCTGCCGGCAGGGCATCGAGCGGGCGGAAGGGCTCGGGGCCGTCGGGGATCGTGGCTGCGGCCGGGTCGATGTTGCGGGCGGCCAGGATCCCGGCCACGCGCTCCAGCGTGGCTTCGTTGCCGAGGAGCTGCGGCTCGCGGTGACGGGTGCGCATCACAGCTCCTCGGCGTAGGCGGCGGCGTTGGCCGGGTTGGTCCACGCCTGATGAGCGGGCATGTTAGGCCGGTTTCCCGGCCGCGCCGAACCGCCCGGGCGGGCGTTCATCGCCTCGTTGACCATGCTGGCCAGGACGCTCGGGTGCTTCGGGTTGGCCGCGAAGTTCGCCAGCCCGGCCCGGATGTGCTCCGGCGCGATGCCCTCGCCCAGGAGCTTCTTGGTGATCCGCCCGAGCTGCCCGATCACGTCACTCGGCGGGCGCTCGCCGCACCCGGCGACGTACTCCCCGACGAGGTCCTTGGCGGAGACGCCGACTGCGGGCGCCGTGCGCCCCGTAGGGAAAGAAGATCCAGGATCCAAGATCCTAGATCCAGGCGCCGAGCCTTCGGGGAGGCTTCGGGGAAGGTTCGGGGACTCCTCGGAGAACGCGTTCTGACCTGCACTTTTAACTCCCGCCTGCCCGCGTGCGCCGATGGCGCCGCCAGCAGCCTCCTGCCGGTCGGCAGCACGCCCGTCCGCCTGGTCCGGCATCGTCGAGCCGGGCACGGCAGGCAGATCGAGGAGTCGGGGAACCCTCCCCGAGCCCTCGGCGAAGCCTCGGGGAGCAGAGGGCGAGCCCTCGACCGGCTTCGCGCAGGATCCCTTGCACGGCGCGCACCGGTCGGCGGCCTGGTGCTGCGGGCACGAGGGCAGACGCGACTGGCTCGGCTTGTCGATCTTCTGGTGCTCGGACCAGGTCATGACGTGGAGGTAGCGGCGACCGTCGCAGCCGGTGTACCGGCAGATCAGTCCGGCGTTCGCGAGCTGGTTGAGGTCGTCCTCGACGTGCACCGAGGTGTGCTCGGCGCGCAGGGGCCACAGGAGCCCCGCGATGATCGCCGCGTTGTCCCGGTGTCGACCGTGGTCGTCGGCCTGTGTGAGCAGCCCGAAGAAGGTCCTCTCGGCCGCCACGGTCACTTCGGCGAGCGACTCGGAGGTGAACGCCTCCGGCTTGATGGTTCGGATCCGAGCCATGTCAGCGGCCCCGGTCGGCGGCGACCAGGTCGCTGCGAGTAAGTGCGGCGCGCTGGATGTCGAAGGTGTGCGGCCGGGTCCAGTCCGCCTCCGGCCAGACCCGCAGGATCCAGCGGGCGGCGACCGTCGCCGTCGTCCGGCTCACCAGCAGGGCCTTCCCGCCCTCGTCCCGGATAGCGGCACCCGGGTGGGGCCACGCCCGGTTCGGGTCGGTGAGGCTGACTCGGATCGTGGCCGCGCCCGGGATCATCTCTGCGAGCTGAGCAGCGAGGCGGTGCTGTCGTCGGGTATCCGGGCAGGCTGGGTTGACGCTCGGCGTGGCGAGCATGTGATACTCCGTTGTTCGTAGGAACGCGGTGCGGCGGTTCTCGTGCAAAAGCCCCGCCGCCCGCGAGATGTGGATCGGTACCCCTCGGGGTGCCGGCCCGGTGCTCGGGAGTCGGTAGCTCCCGGGCGCCGGTCTCATCGACCCCTGTGCACCCTGCGGTCTTCATGACCCGGGCGTGCTCGTTTCCTTCCCCTCCCGACTGTTCCGACGGCTAGTGATCTCCGCCTGTGGGCACCAGGACCATAGGGCGACCCGCGGGCCAAATCCAGCTTTTATGGACCGGCCCCTACCAGCAGCGGAACACTGCAATGGATGCCCTCGATGAACAACGTACATTGCAGTTACGTCCCCTCGTCAACTGCAATGGCGAGACGTCGGGCCTGACTGACCCTGATCACCACTGAGGTGGATATGATGGCCACCATGACGGAGATCTGGAGATGACCGAATCGCGCGAGCGCACCTTCTCGGAGTTGCTCGACTACCTGTTCCGAGAGGTGCACCCGAAGGGTCGCGGCCCCTACACCTACGCGGAGGTCTCACAGGGCATCCGCGACACCTCCGGCGTGACGATCTCCGCGAGCGCCATCCAGCAGCTCCGCACCGGCACCAACTCGAACCCGAAGATGCAGACCATCCGTGCGCTGGCCGGCTTCTTCGGCGTGAACCCGGGCTACTTCTTCGACGAAGAGGAAGCAGAGCGCCAGCGTGCCGAGATCCAGTTGGTCGCCGCCATGCGCGACCAGGGGGTACGCCGGGTCGCGCTGCGCGCGAACGGTCTCAGCGCTTCGAGTCTGAGCATGGTGAACACCGTGATCGACCAGGCCCGACGGCTGGAAGGAATGCCCGACGAGGCGGACACGTCGGGACTGCTCGACGACAAGTAAAGGACTTGGCCGCACACAGAGCAGCGCGCACCGCTCCCGTCGATCACGTCTCGTCAGGTTCAGAGTCTGCTTCCATCAGCACGATCACCCGGAGACGGTCGCTGCGCATGGGCCGCAGGGCCATGATCCGCACGCCGACTTCTCGTCCCCGATGGTGGGGAAGTCGAAGCCTGCGCAGGTCTCCGTCGGCGTGTTCGACCACCTCGCGGCGGTCCCACATCCGCCGCGCGGCCGGGGAATTTGTGAGGATGTCGCGCTCCAACTGCCGCAGCGCTTCGTGGTCCGGATGGCGGGCGCGCTCGTAGCGGATCTGGCCGAGGTAGGAGCGAGCCCAGTCCTGCTCCCAGTTCACGAGCTGCTCGCGGGCCTCCGGACTCAGGAACGCCCACCGCATTTGATTCGCCTGGTGAGCCGCCCACGGAAACCAGTCCAGCAGCGGCTCGTTGTAGCCGATCACGTTCCAGGCCAGGTCCGTCACGAAGGTGGGATCGGGGGCCTGGCCGTCAAGAAACCGCTGCAGCACCTTGTCCATCTCCGCCGCCGCATCAGCCTCCGGAACTGCGGCGACCACGGGCAGATGGCCCACCGCCATCAGGTACAGGGCGTCGCGCTCGGCGCGGCTCAGCCACAGCACCGACGCGAGTCGGTCGAGGAAACCAGCGGAGTACTTGGCTTCCATGCCCCGCTCCAGCGCCCCGTACCAGCGTTCACTCACCCCGGTCAGCCGAGCCACGTCACGCTGCGTCAGGCCCTTCGCCCTACGGCCTGGAGAGGCCAGTGCGGGGATTTCGCCGGGATTCACCCGCCGCCGCCACGATCGCAGCAGCTCAGGCAGCGAGTCGCCGCCACCTTCGTCATCCACAAACCGCCCGCCCCGCGCCTCCATGAGGGCGACCCTAGGACGCGCCCACTGGGTGACATGCGCCATAGGGAGCTCAACCTCCCATCCGGTCGATCATGGTTCAGTCATTCAGCGTAGCCAGACATAACGGGTAATCAAGCAATCAACTACCCAGAGTGCGGACCACTTCGCGCCTGCCTCACCGGCCCCTACGTTTGCGGCCGGTGGCGAGGAGGGGTGCGACGGGGGAGGCACACCCCCTCTGCCAGTCACCACGTGTAATCGGAACTGCCAATTCCAGGAAGCGTGAGTTCCTGCCTTCTCTTGGCATCCTCGGGGCTTCCGTCCACTCACAAGTTGATGCACCGCCGAGGCGGAAGGGGAGCACCGTGTCCTTGCCAGAAGTCGACACGCGTCGACTGCGCGCATCGTGCGAGGAGCAGATCGACCTCCTACGTCTGCCGTACCGATTCACCACCCGCCAGTTGAGCGAGGCCATAGCCGAGCTCCGCGGGAAGCCCATAGTCCTGCAGCCGTTGAGCACGCTCGGCGCGGTCGATGCGCCGTGCGGCATGAGAATCGAGACCCCGGACGCCGATCTCCTCTTCTACGAGGAGGGCACGTCCGCCCACCACCAGCGACACATCCTCACGCACGAGCTGTGCCACGTGTACTGCGATCATCCGGGAAGCCTGGAGGTCAACGCGGACACGGCCCGCTCCCTGGGCGTCAACCCGACGCTGGTGATGCGTATGTCCGGGCGAACGAGTTACTCGACTGCCGACGAGCGCGAGGCGGAGATGATGGCGACGGTCATCCGCCAACGCATCTACCGCGACCGCGAGGCCCCTTCGCGCTGCCCCCAGAGGGGCCCGGAGAGCTGGGAAGCCCTCTTCGCCCAGCCCATCAGGAGAGGCCGCTTCCGCGCATGACGAATGCTGTCTTCCTCGGGATGGCCTTGCTGCTCGCGTCGGTAGCCGGCTACTGGGTGCTCGGACGCGGAACGCCCCGTCCGACCGGTACGTCGGCCATGGGCGCGCTTCTCGGCTCCTTCTCCATGGCCTTCGCCACCTATACGCCGCTGCTCAGAAGCATCGCGGAGTCGATCGTGCCGCACGTCGGCCGACTGCTGAGTAACTGCGCTTCTCTGGGTGCCGCCGCAGCGGTCCTGGCCGTTTCCTTCCAGCTCAACCTCGAACCCTACGAGGCGCAGCGGCGCATCAGGGTCCGTCTCGCCCTCCTCGGCGCGTCGGTCGTCACCATGACCGCACTGTTCGCCTACGAGCAGTTGGCAGGTCGTTCTCCACAGGTCTACGCGCTCTATCTACTCCCGTACATCTCCTTCCTCGGGTTCTCCGTGGTCGACTTCCTGATGCAGGCCGTACGCCAGTCGAAGGCGACTCGGCGCGTCAGCATCCGGGTCGGGTTGCGGGTGGCGGCGGCAGGCTGCGTTTTCGCTCTCGTCTACGTCGTCTACAAGGTGACACGCATCGTCGGCCTCGGTCTGGGGCTGGGAGACGAAACGCACGCGCAGTGCTCATCGCTCGTGACCTCGACGTGCGCCTTCAGCGTCACCTCGCCAGCACTCGCCGTCCTGCTGATCTGCCTCGGCCTCACGTGGCCCGCTGTCCTCTACCCGATCAACCAAGCCCGCCGCCGCCGCTGGGAAACCCGGTCCTTCGAGACGCTCCGCCCCCTCTGGCAGGACCTGTCGGCCGCGATGCCGCAGATCGTCCTGTCGCCGGCAGAGGTCGTCGAAGGCATCTCCGACGACTCCGACTTCCGGCTGCAGCGGCGCGTCATCGAGATCAGCGACGGCATCCTCGCCCTACGGCCGTACCGATCGCGCAGGGTGCAGGAGAACGCGGCGTCGAACTTCCGCACTTCTACCGAGCAGGGCGCCGCCGCCGTGGAGGCGGCTGTCGTACGAGCTGCGCTGGCGGACTCGAAGGCCGGCCGGTACGCGGACGAAGTTGCACCGCAGTCGGTAGACGCCGCCCGCGAGGATCTTCGGGCCGACACGCAGTGGCTCCTCCTGGTGGCCGACGCCTACGCCCGCGTCGAGCGTGTCGGCGTCGACGGCCGGCCATGAACGATTGGAACCTGAAGACATGACCGACCCGACTCAGGACCCCCGCTTTCACCAAGATCCCTACCCCACTTACTCGGCCATGCGCTCGGCATGCGCCGTACAGGCCGTACCCAGCGGATCCGGCGGGCGCCTCAGCTACCTGGTCACCGGATACGCCGAAGCCAGGGAAGCGCTCGCCGACTCCCGGCTCTCGAAGGACACCGCCGCGTTCTTCGCGGGCAAGGAATCAAAGCGGCGCCTCCACCCCGCTGTGGCGCACAACATGCTGTCGAGCGACCCGCCCGAGCACACCCGGCTGCGCAAACTGGTCACCAGGGCGTTCACGACCGGGGCTGTCGCGGAACTGCGCCCGTTCATCGCCAGGGTCACCGACGACCTGCTGGACCAGTGGCCTGTCGGTGAGCCCTTCGACTTCGTGACCGGCTTGGCCGTCCCGCTACCCGTCATCGTGATCTGCGAACTGCTCGGAGTACCTGAGGAAGACCGGCCCGACATCCGGCGCTGGTCCGGCGAACTCTTCGCGGCGGGACAGCCGGAGGTCATCGACGCCGCCTCGCACTCCTTGGCCGACTACATGGCAGACCTCATCGCCGCCAAGCGCCGACGCCCCGGCAGCTCGCTCCTCGACGGCCTGATCTCGGCCCGCGACGGCCACGACCGGCTCAGTGAGGAGGAACTGGTCTCCCTCGCGGTGCTCCTGCTCGTGGCCGGCCACGAGACCACCACCAACTTCCTCGGTAACGCAGCCCTGTCCCTGCTCCAGCATCCGACCGAACTCGACCGCCTCCGCCAGAACCCGGACGACATCCCTGCGGTGCTGGACGAGTTGCTTCGATTCGACTCCCCCGTCAGCACGGCCACCTTCCGGTACACCACCGAGGCCATCACGCTCGACGGCACCGACATCCCGGCAGGCGCACCGGTCCTGGTCGCCCTCGGAGCCGCCAACCGCGACCCGGAACGGTTCCCGTCACCGGACCAGCTCGATGCGAACCGGGACGCTGCCGGCCATCTCTCCTTCGGGCACGGTATCCACCGCTGTGTCGGCGCTCCACTGGCCAAGGCCGAAGCCGAACTCGCGCTGCGCGCGGTACTGACACGATTCCCGGGCCTCCGGCTAGCCGTACCACCCGACCAACTCCAGTGGCGGCGCACCCGACTTGTACGCGGGCTGACCTCGCTTCCCGTCTCGGGCTAGTCGGTATGGGAAGGGCCTGACGCTTCCTCGTACGACCCGAGGAATTCACGCGCGCCGCGCAAGCGGGTGCGCAGGGAATCCTGGGTTCTCCGACTGTCGAGGCGCACGTCGAGGGCGCCGGGAGCCGTGTCCTGGGCTCGCAGGCCGGCAGGCAGCTGTGAAGCGTCCAGGCCATCGCGCCGTGCGATGAGGACACCGAGCTCGTGGCGGCTGACAGCGTCGGCCCCTGCTGCGTGATGGACTCCTGCGGCGCCGCTCTCCGCGAGCTCGAGTAGCGCGGCAGCCAGGTCCGAGACGTGGACCGGGCAGCGGATGTCATCGGTGAACAGGACCCCGTCGGTGATGCCGGCGGCGAGCTGGTGCACCAATTGCTCGTGCACGGAACGGCCGTGCCCGATGATCAGGGAGGTGCGGACGACGGCGGCCTCCGGGTGCACCGCGAGAACGCCGGTCTCCGCAGCGGCCTTGGCAGCGCCGTAGGGGGTGATGGGGTCCGGCAGACAGTTTTCGTCGTAACGGGACCGGCTGATACCGGAGAACACCGCGTCGGTGGACACCTGCACGAGGTGGCTGCCGTGCCCCTTAGCGATCATCGCCAGGCGGACGGGCGCCTCCGCCGTCGTCGCCCAGTCGGCACCTCCGCTCGATGCGTTGATGATCAGACGCGGGCGTACCTCGGCCGTGGCCACGGCCGTGCGCTCCGGATCTCGCAGGTCAACGCGGTACCACACAGTGTCGGAGGTGGCCGCCGGTGCGGTCGCGTGGTAGGTCGCGACCGTGCGGTGCCCGGCCGCTCTCGCCTGCCTGATGAGCTCGGTCCCCAGGAACCCACTGCCGCCGATGATGAGTGTCGTCATGTGTCCTGGCCCTCCTGGTGATCGACGCCGTGCAGGATGGCCGCTCGGGCTGCCCAGGCCAGGATGCTCTGCCCGCGCATGGACAGGCCGAGCCGGTTCCAGTGGAAGATCACGTGGTAGCTGAGCACCTGCCGTAGCCCGCGGTCGAGCGTTCCGTCCTGGACACCGCGGGCAAGGGCCTGGCCGGTGTTACGGAAGGCGGCGGCCCATTCGGCAGCGGGTCCCAGAGCGCCCCCGGGGCGCAGCAAGGCGTCGATGTCGGCGAGCAGCAGGGGGTGGATCTGCTGCGCTCTGGCGTTGAGTTGTTCTGCCGGGACCTCGCTGATGGCCGAGCGGTGTTCCGTCGTGATGACGCGGTCCCAGACGTCGCCCTGTTCGTACCACTCCAGCCGGGCGGCGCGCATCATGATCGTGCACAGGAGAACGGACAGTTCCCTGGGCCCGACGGTGAGGCCGCCGCGCCGGCGCGACTGCTGGATCTCGCGGCTGTCGGTGATGAACAGGGCGTGTGCGACATCCATGCTGGTCTTCCCTCCGAACGCTGGAGTCTCCGGTTCGTAGATGCCGGGCCACCAGCGCTTGAGGTGTCCTTCGGTAACGAGGCGGTCGAGGGCGTCCCCGATGGTCAGCTTGGCGCCGACCGCGGGCTGGATTCGGAGGCGTAGACGCCAGCACGGATACTTTCTGGTGTACCACCAGCCGTTGATCGCTCCGGCGGTCTCCGCCTCATGCAGGATGGGCAGGATGTGGGTGGTGAAGGTGGTGTCGGCGTTCGGCAGGTCGGTGAAGTGGAGGTACGCCTGCCACCAGTCGGTGGTGGCCGCGTGTCGGGCCAGCGCTTCCCGGCCGGCCTGGTCGTAGACCGCGACCGCGTCGGAGAGGACCACGGGGTCCATCCGGTACTGCTGCGCCGCGACGGTGATCGAGAGACCGGTGAGGACTGCGAGGACGGCGTGCTGCGTGGGGCTCGGTTCGGTCGCCTGGGTCAGTTGATCAAGAGACATGCGTCCCATCCAGTGCTCGGCGCCTGCTGCGAGGCGAAGGTGGTGAGGGCGAGGGCGGTGCCGGCCGCACCATTGATCAGCCCGGGAGCCTGGAGCCTGCCCGGCTCACTCGGAGCGGCGAGGGCGTCGCCGAGGCTGTCCGGGAGGGTGCGCAGCCGCGGGTCGAGCGCGTCCGCTGCTGCGCGGTGTGCGGTCTGGTAGATGCCCGCCCATCCGTGACACAGGCCGGTGTCGGTGACGAGGGCGAGTTGCGCAGGGTCGGTCAAGGCGCGGTACAGGGCGTCCTCGTAGAACCTCTGGAGCGTGGGTGAGCGCAGGGCGATCCCGGCGAGCTGGCCGGCACGCGCGATGCCTGTCGTGCCGTAGCACCAGCTCGGGCGTGTGGGTGCGTCGTGGTGGGGGTGCCTTCGGTCGAGGTCGCGCCGCGAGATGTGCTCGGGCCACCAGGGGCCGGAATCGCCGTACTGGCACCAGGAGTCGAGGTGGGCGCAGATGGTGAACATCGCGTCCTGGTGGCCGTTGACGGTGATGCCGCGGCGCAGGGCTTGGGCCAGGAGGAGGAGCGGTCCGGTGATGCCGTGTGCGGCGCCGAAGTTGCCGTGTCCACCGGGGAAGTGCGGGGACTCGCCGCGGCCGGGGTCGTGGTGGACCCACCAGCCGGGCAGCCCGCGACCGGCGGGTGCGAGCGGCCGGGTCAGGGCGACGAGGTACTGCAGGACGCGCTTCAGGGCTGGGCCTTCGGGCTCGGTGCGCAGGAGGTAGGCACCCATCCCTGTGAGGCCGTAGAGGAGGTCGTACTCCGCGAAGTTCGGCAGGTCTCCCCTGTCGATGCGAGCGAGTGCGGCGTTCACACGGCGGTGGGCGAGCTCGGTGATGTGCTGGTGCAGGGTCGTGCGTGCCGAGGCGTACAGGTGCTGGTAGGCCGGAGGAACGGTGGTGAGGACGAAGCCGACGGCCGGGGCGCCGAGGAACAGGCCCGTCTGATCGGCCGCGCTGATGGGGCCGGTAGTCGCGTTCGTGATCCATCGGTGGGCGGAGCGCCAGGGCCCGCCGTGCCGGCTGGCCATTTCGATATGCAGCAGGCTGATTCCAGCGGCGCCGTCCGCGAGCGACTGCACCGCCCAGGGCTCCTCTACGGGAGGGGGCTGGGGTTCCGCCAAGTGGGCGGTGTACTGCTCCAAGGTCACTGCGGCGGTGGTGACGGTCGGCGGGTTCACCGGTCCGCCATCCGGTGCTGGAGGGCGGCGGTCCGTACGAGCCGGATCGTGGTCTCCTCGGCGCGCGGGTCGACGCCCAGGGCCCGGACGTGGTGCTGGTGCAGGAGTGACCGGGCGACGTCGAGCGGATCCCGCTCCTCGGCCAAGGTTGTCCGGTAGGCGTCCACAGCGGCGGCGCGGGCCCGCCACGCTTCGGCGACCGCAGGGCCGCCGGGCAGGGCCGCGAGCGCGGAGGCGCCGTTCGGCGCGGCGAGTTCGAGCACCTGGGTGCGCAGGGCCCGGTCCAGTCGCCCCGTGCCCTGGGAGAGGTTGCGCACCAGCCACTCTTCGGCTGCCGTGGTGTCCGGTGCCAGAGGGGTGACGAGGCGCAGGGCGCTGGCTGCGGCGAGAGCCTGCGGGGCGACAGCGTCGGTGCGCTCGGTGAGTTGGATCTGCGCGAGGGCGGCGATGGAGTCCGCTGCGAACACTTCGTGCACGGCGTCCATGGCCGGCCCGGCGCCGAAGCGCCCGGTCTGCGGCTGGTAGGGAGCCAGGACGAGCCCGGCCGCCAGACCGGCCCCGTGTAGGCCGTCCGCCCACCTGCGGACGTGCTGGGCGGCTGCCCCGTACGCGTCCGGTGGCAGGTGCAGCGTGAGGTCGAGGTGCTGATCGGCGTCCGGGCGGGCCATCTCCCGGTGCCGGGTGAACCACCACAGCGGAGGAGTATCACCGAACGCGGCAAGGAGGGTGGGCAGGTGGCGGCTCAGGATCTCGTCGTAGCGGCGCGGGTGGGCGTGGAGCTGCGCGAACAGGACGTCCCCGGCACCCGGAAAGTGCCGCACTGGGGCCGACACCGCAGCGGCGCGCGGCCGGGGCACCGCGACGGGGTCCGGCTCCGGCCGGGCCAGGGAGAGCCAGATCTCGTGCGCCCGTCCGATCCAGCCGTGGGCCTCCGGGTCCGGGACCTCGCGCAGCTCCAGGCGCCGGGTGTTGTCGAGGTGGGCGCGCAGGACCCGGCGGTGGACCGGGTGGGACAGGTCGAGAGGGAGGCGCTGGTCGTACTCGATCATGGCGACCTGCTTTGGGGCCCGCAGCCGGTCCCGCCAAGCGGCGAAGGCGCTCTCCCACTCCTCGGTCGAGGCTTTGCGGCCGGGCAGGTCGTCGGCCATCAGAAGCCATCGGGCCTGCGTGAGGATGGTGCGGCGGTAGCGCACGCGCGGGAGGAACGGGAGACGCGAACCGGCACCGAAGTCGAACGGCTTGTAGGCGGCGTACCGCCCGTTGGCCACCTCAGCGAGGAACCGGGCCAGTGGCGGAGTCTGGGTCCCGCCTTCCAGAGCGTGCAGGACCCGCACGTCGATGCGCCGGCCGGTGGAGAGCTGTACGAGGTGGAAGCTGCGCGGGTCCGCGGTGACGGCGATGTCGGCGAGCGGGACCGTCGTCGTGTCCATCTTCTGGTGGCCGGACAGCTCGATGACGTGGGGCAGCAGCCGCGGGGTGCGGGTGACGTTCTCGTTGCGGTGGCGGCGCGGCGGGAACACGAGCTGCGCCGTGAGGCCGTCCGGCGCTCCGTGGCACGTGGCGGCGAGCGCGTCCTGCTGGTCGGGCGGCAGGACGTGGGCGAACCGGCCGGCCATGCTGCTGCCGGGGCGGGGAACCGCGGTAAGCAGGATGTCGAAGGTGCCGCTGGACAGTGCCCGGGTGCTGGGTGAGTGGACCTCGAAGGCGACTTCCACCCGGGGCACGAACAGCCGCTCGTCCTTCCCGGCGGCCTTCTCCAGGGCGTCGATCACGCCGTCCGTCAGCCGTAGTTCACGGCCGCCGTCCAAGAGGACCTGTTGCGTCAGCGCGAGCAGCAGTTCGTCGCGGTCGGTGCGCACCTTCAGGGCGGCGCCGCGTTCGGAGCCCACGTACCCGGCGGGCAGGCCCAGGCCGCTGTCGGCGACCAGGTCCATGACCGGCACCAGGGCGCCGACTCCGTACCGGGCCCGGAAGCGGCGGTGGTAGTCGCGCCAGTGCTGGTAGCCGTAGGGCTGCGGTGTGGTCCGGTAGAGGGCCGACACGGCTGCCTGCACTTCCGCGACAACGGTCTGCGGGAGCTCGGTCTCGCAGTCGAGGGCGGTGTCAATGAGCAGAGGTGTCGGGGTGACGGTGGTGAGAGCGCGCATCCGTGCGGCGATGGCGCTCACGCTGGTGTCGGAGAGGGTCGGCTGGTGGGCGGACAGATCGTCGTGCAGCGCGTACAGCTCATGGACCAGGTCGCGCACCTCGGGGAGGTCGTCCGCCTGGAGCCGGTCCAGCTCCCGGCACAAGTGCTGGAAGGCGTCCACGGTGGTCATGGGCGCCCACAGGCTGATAAGGAGGAACCGCTGCTCGACCAGGCTGGTGAGAACGGCGTCGATCTTCTCCGGTGCGGCCTGGGGGAAACAGTCTCGCAGGTGGGTGTGGAGGTCGCCGTACGGGATGGGAGTGCGGGCCGCGTCAAAGGCGGCGGCTACCGGCCGCGTGTTGCGTACGGATATCTCGACAGGGGCCAGGAGGACGGCGTGACCATCCGAGGGCGGGCCCGGGGCAACGAGCCGATCGCCCCGCGTACGGGCGACGTTGTTGGCGACCAGCGGTAACCGCTTCAACAACGCGGGAGTGCGCTGGAGGCGGAGCACCATGTCGGTGACCCATTCGGCGTCCGGCCGGATCAGCACGCGGTGCTTGTCACGCCAACGCGCCCTCGCCCGAGGCCCGACCGACACCGGAGCGACCCCGGCGAACAGGCCGTGCGGGGTCGGCCTGTGCTGCGACCGCAGGAGGTAGGCGACGGTCGACAGTGCAGTGCGGCGGACGTGACGGGGCTCGGTCTGCCTGCCCTGTACGACGGCCTCGATTGCGTCGGACAGGACCGGGGAGGCCGGCTCCAACGCGCTGCGGAAGTCCTCGCGCTGCCAGATGCGGTCCAGCCACCCGCGGGTGGCGGTCGCGTTGTCCAGGTCGAGGGTGAGGGGGATGTCTGCCGGCCCGGGGCTGGTGGTGGCGCGCAGCATCGCAACGCCTTGCCACAGGTATCCGGCGGCTGCTCGGGAAGCCATGAGGCCCTTCCTTCTGGCGGCGCGGGGAGTGGAGAGGGGCCCGGGGGGTGGGCGAAACACTTCGCCCGGCCCACGGGTGCGGGGTTGGCCTGGATCAGGCCGGGTCCTCGGTGAAGGAGCCGCAGGCGGAGGCACCGGTCGCGCAGGTGGTGCCGCAGCCGTCGCCCGTCTGGCACATGAGGTGGCCGTACGAGTGCTCGGCGATGACGACCTTCACGTCCAGGGGCGCGAAGTCGTCGTCCAGGTCCGCCGCCGGCGTGACCGGGAGCGGGGCGAGGGTGGCGCTCGTCATGATGTGTGCCCTTCTTCCTGTTGGGGTGGTGCGGGATGACCTGGTCTTCGGGCTTACGCTGAGGGCCAGGAGAGCGAGATCCGGCTGTGCACCTTGTCGATGACCCGGTCGGCCGGGATCTGCTCGTCGGGGGTGCCGGCCGGATGGACCCGGATGACCGGGCTGGGGCCGCCGCGCCGGTTGGCCTCCCAGTCGCGGAGCACTCCGGTGATCTTGTCGGCGAACTGCTCCGCGTGCGGGCCGAGGGCGTGCACCCCGTACTCCAGGTGCTTGTTGTCCTCGGTGCGGCGGGTGACGAGGTAGGCGAAGGTGTCGTCCTCGACGGCCGCGAGCGCGAACCGCTTGTTCACGGGGTCGACCACGCCCGTGTCCGCGTTCTCGTCGACGGCCATCGTGCAGAAGCCCGGCAGGCTCATCGCCATCGCCATCTGGAGGGTGTCGATGAGCTCCTGGATGCGGACGGTGACCCCGGTCCACAGTTCGTGGCGCGGGTACGTGACGGCGTTGTCCAGCCGGTGCGGGTCGACGGGCAGGCCGTCATCGAACTTGAGCCCGATCTCCGGGGTGCCGTTGACGAGGAGGAGTTCCTCCCGGTGGGCGGTGGAGCCCTGCATCGGGACGAAGCCGCAGATCTTCGCCGTCTCGCTCTCCAGGTAGGGGCCATGCTCGCCCTTGACCTGGATGAAGGAGACCGACCGGGTCAGGCCGCGCAACCGCAGCGGGACGACGAGGCGGCCGCCCTCCTTGAGCTGGGCGGTCCAGGCCGGGGAGACGTCCCAGGCCCCGGCGGTCACCATCACGACGTCGACCTCGCCGAGGTCCGGAATGGGCTCGGCGGCGTCCGCGGTGACGACGTGCACCCGGCCGTAGCCGTGCTCGTCAAGGAGTCGACGCGCACGGCCGGTCACGACGGGGTCGATGTCCACGGTGACGACTTCACCGTCCTCACCGACGAGTTCGGCGAGGTAGGCGGCGTTCAGCCCGCCCGAGCCGATCTCCAGGACCCGCATCCCAGTCTTCACCTGGGCCTGTTCCAGCATCATGGCCTGGATCTGCGGCGCGGAGACGGAGCTGAGCTGCACACCGTGCTCGTCGGTCTTGGTGATCACGGCGGCGTACGTGTCGTACGCCTTGTCCAGCGGGGTATCGGCGGGGGTGAACTCGTGCCGAGGCACCTTGCGCATCACGGCTTCGACCTCCGGAGAGGTGATGTTGCCGTCCGCGCACAACTCGTCCATCACCTTGTTCCGCATACGGGTCGCCTCGTCGGGCTCGACGGTCGTGTTCGTCATGGACTTCCTTCGGTCGTTCGTGTTCAGGGGGATGAATCGGTGGCGCGTGCCGGCGGGCCGGGAGGCTGTCGGCGCACGCTCCCTGTTCCGGGCAGGCCGCCGAAGGCCGGCGGTTTCCTACTGGCCGGCGCACAAGATCTCTGGCGCCGGTGGTGAGCCGCCCGGCGGTCCTGTCCGTAGCGCTCAGGACTGCCGGGCGGCCGTCTAGGCGGCAGACACGAGATCGTCCAGATCGACGACCTCGTAGTCCCCGAGCTCGCATATGAGTTGGCTCGCCAGGAACCAGCCCAGTTGGGGGTGCCCGTAGGCCGTGGGCGTGTCGTCGGCGGGTAGCGGTGCCAGGCCCGTAGCGGTGAGGTGGTACCGGGTGCCGATGACTCCCCACGGCGAGGTCGCCCGTGCGCGGAAGGCAACGTGCCCCTTCCGCAGGTGCGGGCACAGTTCTACGGCCGACCTCAGGTGCTTCGGGCACACCGGCGGCTGGGCCGTCCTCACCGGTTCTCCGACACCGTGGGACTCGTCTTCCGCTCGCCCGGAGAGGAAGATGTATCCCCGGTCGGTCTCGGCCGGGCAGAAGCCGATCTGGCACCGGAGCTGCTCCATCGCCTCCCGCTGCCTGCTGGAGTTGACCAAGCGCCACTGCGGCTTGCCCGCCGGCCTCCCTGAGGCGTTCAGCGACTGTGAGCAACGCGCCCACAGTTCACCGTGTGGCCCTCGGTCCGCAGCGGTCTCCTCCCGGTAGGCGAGCCGTACGGCGCCGAAGGCGTTCACGCTCAGCGCGAGTTCCGACTCCAACCCGCCGTACTCGCCCTCTCGCTGGGTGATGTACGGGACGAGCCGGGGTGCGGCGCTGGTCCGCTTCATGCCGCTGCCCTCGCCAGGTCGACGGCCCGCAGCGGGGCGATGACCCGGCCGTCGGGGAGGAGTTCGCCGGTGTCCTCGAAGAGAAGCACGCCGTTGCACAGCAGGCTCCAGCCCTGCTCGGGCCGATGCGCGCGGAGCCGCGCGGCCTCCCTGTCGGGAGCCTCAGCCGTGGGGCACGGCGGGTTGTGCGCACACATGGTGCTCGTCCTCTCAGGTGGGAAGTTTGGCCCTCTTCGGCCGGCTACTGCCGTGGGGGAACACGGTTCCGGTACGGCCGAAGAGGGGGACTTGTGGCACCGCCCCGTAAACGCCGCCAAGGCTGTTTCGTTGTAACCGTAGAAGCGCCCTAGGGTGACGGCAGTGCGGTCGCCCTCGTACGTGAGTGGTCTCTCTCCCCCACTCGACAACGAAGCACATATCCGGGCGAGACGACCACTGCACGCGCAGGTCTCATTGATTGCGGTCATGCCCCGCCCTGCGGGTCACCCGCAGGCACGATGCAAAGTCGAGTCCGACCTCACGGAGCGGCAGGAAACGTAATGCCTGATCGGCGTATCCCTCGAACGTAAAGACGACCTCCGATCAGGCGGATCGGTAGGCGGTGACGAGCAAGGCGAACACGATGACGACCAGGAGAACCTGAGCACTGGCCTGTCTCCAGCCCCAGCCCTTCGCATCCATCCACCGCAACGGTCGCCTTCAAGTCGGACCGGGCAGCTCCTCCGGGATCACGAGGTGGATGAACGCCTTGTACCGCTCACCCAGCTCCTTGATCACGGCGCGGTACTCGTCGTCATCGGAGCTGATGTTATGCCGGTCCAGGACGATCACGCCGTCCGCGAAGCCGCCTCGGATCAGTCGCTCAACCTCCCCCCAGCCAGGGCGCGTCCAGGGCGATGTGTAGACGCCACGGCCAGCACCCGAGCCAGGGAGGTACGTCGTGGCCACGGGAACGGCCACGTCGTGAAACCTCGCTCCCATTGCGTAGCCATGCTGCTCGGCCTCGGCCCGGAGGGTGTTCCAGTCCTCGTCCGGGGTGGCACTCCTGCTCGTCATCAAGCTGTACGCCAGCACCCTCAGACGGCGATCACCAGAGCGGCGGTCGCGCCTTTCGGTCGCCTCGCGACAGAACTGCTGACGGAGCCGGACGAACTCGCCTCTGCGTGCCGGACGCTCCAGCGGGGCGGGGTCGCGGTGCCTCTCCTGGGTTCGAACGGTGTCGGTGTCCGTTCGGTCCCGGGATCCCATCAGGCTGATCTGTGGACCGGAGACGGCGATCATGTCGCCCAGGCTTCTACTTGTCTTCATGGTCGCCTTCCCCTAGATCGCGCTCAGCCCGCGCAGGGCTCATCCGACGGTTGCGCAATGCGTTCACGCCGACCGACCACTACGTTCGCCACTGACGTGAATCAGGTCCGTGTCAGGCGCCGTTCGGATACCGTGTGATCAGCTCGTACCGACGATGAAAGCGGTACGGAAGCCCCATGGACAGGCCCTGGATGGAGCCCCACACGCTGGCTCCGCAGGCCCCATGGAGAGCCACCCGTGTCGCTGGCTCGACCGCGGGCGAACGAAAGTCCACGGTGGAGGAGGAAGCGTGGGGCAGCAGCCGAACGAGCTGACTCCGGACGCCGGCCCATGGCACCGCTGGGGTTACGAGTTACGCCAGTTCCGCGAGGCCCGTCTGCTCTCGCAGCAGGCTCTGGCTCGCAGGGCCTTGATCGACCGTGCACATCTCGGGCGCTTCGAGCGCGCTGAGCGCCCCGTCCCGAAGCACGCGGCCATCGCTCTCGATGATGCCCTTGATGCCGCCGGCGCATTGGTTCGTGGCTGGGAAAACGCGGAGCGCGAGGCTCCCCAGGACTGCCCCGCCCCGGTGTCCAGGGCCGGAACAGCGATTTATGGGGCCAGTACACGGGGCCATGGGGCCAGCGCCCCGGAGACCCTGGCCATGAGCGCGGTCGTGCGGGCAGGCTCTCTCGCAGACGACACGGACACGGTCGTCGTCCCCGCCCGCATCCACGGAAGGATCCTCTTCGTGCCCGTGCCCCGCCGCGCTGTTCTCGCCTCAGGGATCGCCGGCCTGGCTGCGACAGCCATGTCGGCCACGGCGCCGGCGGCTACCACCGAACTCGCCGACATGGGGTCTCCCCTCGAGCACTTCACGCAACTCCGCCGGGTGATGATCCAGACCGACAACCTCATCGGCCCCCGGCACGTGTTGCCCGCCCTGCAACAACACCTCGTCTCCCTAGCCACGAGACGCCGAGCCGCTCGTGGCAGCAACGCCATAAAGCTTCTCGCCCTGGAAACGCGATACGAAGAGCTGGCGGGCTGGTTCGCCCAGGACATCGGCGACGAGCGCACCGCCCACGGCCACACCGCGAAAGCACTGGACGCTTCCCACATCACCGGTGACACCGATCTCACCGCGTACATCCTCGGCCGTAAGGCCCAGCTCGCCGTCGACACCGGTCATCCTGCCGACGCTCTCGGCCTCGCTGCAGCCGCCCGACGCACCGCCCGGCCCGGAAGCCGTCTCGAAGTCATCGCCGTTCTGCACGAGGCCCACGCGCATGCCGTACTCGGTGAAGGCGGCGAAGCCCAAAGGGCTTACGACACCGCGCTGGCTCTTCTCGGTCGCGCGGGCTCCGATGGCGTCTGGGGCTCCTGGCTCGATGCGGCGTATATCAGCACCGCCCGAGCCCGCTCCCTCGCCGCGCTCGGCGAGTACGAGCAGGCTGCAGCGGGCTTCGACGGCGCCCTCGCAGTGCTCCCGCCCGCATATCGCCGGGACCGCGGTGTCTACCTCGCTCGCGCTGCACGTGCCCACGCGGGCACAGGCAACGTGGCCCTCGCTGCCCGAATCGGCGGGCAGGCCGTCGGGATCGCCGCAGAGACCGGATCCGCGCGCATCTTCGGGCAGCTCGACCGGCTCGACCAGGCACTGGCCCCCGCAACCGGCGAGGACGGCGTCGCCGAGTTCCGAGCCTCACTCGACCGCATC
>NZ_JBMNDO010000063.1:0-46201 GCF_052542855.1 Streptomyces sp. SAS_281 | reverse complement strand
CAGCGACGGCGCCCACCAGAACAAGATGATCAACATCGTCATCGGCGGCCAGTACTACGACAAGGTCTGATTGCTCTGACCACAGGTGCGGACGCGGCCCTTCGGCAGGGGCCCGTTGCCGTCACCGTAAGCCGTCCCGAGTGCATGCCGTACGACACGGCCCGCCCGGGCTTGCACCCCACGGCCACGATGCCGTCCCAGGTGCCAGGCGGCCGAAGTGCTGCTGCCCTGACGGGGCGCCCTCCAGTGCGGCAGTCGGGGCTCAGTAGCGGCAGTTCATCGCGGCACGCACCTCCGCAAGGGTGCTGTCGGCGACGGCGTTGGCCCGTTCGTTGCCCTCGCGCAGGATCGTTCGGAGGTAGGCGCGGTCGTTCGCGTAGGCGTTTCGGCGGGTCCGGATGGGGGCCAGGTACTCGTTGACCGCCTCGGTCACCGTCTTCTTCAGCGCGGCAGATCCTGCGGAGCCGATGTCGGACGCGACTTGCTCGGGCGTCCGGTTCTGGCACAGGGCGGCCAGGAGCAGGAGGGAGGAGACTTCCGGTCGGCCGACCGGGTCGTAAGCGATGTGGCGTTCGGAGTCGGTTCTGGCTCCCTTGATCAGGCGCGCGGTCTCGTCGGCGTCGGCAGCCAGGGCGATGGCGTTGCCGCGGCTCTTGCTCATCTTGCCGCCGTCCGTGCCGAGCAGGAGCGGAGCATTCGAAAGGAGAGCTTCGGGCCGGGGGAAGATGGCGGAGCCGGCGCCGTAGCGGTCGTTGAAGCGTCGGGCGATGGTCCGGGTGAGTTCCAGGTGAGGGAGTTGATCCCTGCCGACCGGAACCAGGTTGGCCTTGCAGAAGAGGATGTCGGCGGCCTGGTGAGCGGGGTAGGTGAACATCAGGCCGCTTACGGCGGACTGCCGGGAGTGCGTGATCTCGTCCTTCACTGTGGGGTTGCGTTCGAGGTCGGCGACGGAGACCAGGCTGAGGAAGGGCAGCAGCAACTGGTTGAGGGCGGGAACGGCGCTGTGCGTGAAGATCGTGCTGCGGGCCGGGTCCACACCGATGGCCAGGTGGTCCAGGACCAGTTCCTCGACGTGCCCGGTCAGGTTTTCCGCGATGTCGCGGTCGGTCAGAACCTGGTAGTCCGCGATGATCACGTACAACTCCACGCCGAGGTTCTGCAGACGCACCCGATTGTGCAGCGTGCCGAAATAGTGGCCCAGGTGCAGACGCCCGGTGGGCCGGTCCCCGGTCAGCACCCGGAAGCGGCCGGGATCCTTGGTGATCAGCTCTTCGAGCTCCGTGCTGCGCTGCTGAGCTTGGGACAGCCCGAGCGGGTCGGCGGAAGCCGAGGAGGGGGTCTTGAGGGATGCGGTCAGGGGGGTTGTGTTCATCGGTGTCTCCTGGCGGGTCGGGTGTCGCCGTCGGGACGGCAGGCCCTGAGCCAAGGGGACACAACAACGGGCCGTCCGTCCGAACGGCCCGTCTGCATGCGTGAGAAGTGGCCGCTCCTACGAGGAGCGCCACCAGCTCAGACATGACGAAAGATGCATGCATGCACTGTACCGGGCGCCATGGGGGCAAGGGGAGAAGCGATCGGCAACGAGTCGCGGACGCGACTCCTGGTCCTTGCGCCGGAGGCAGTGATGAACGGCGCCCCAGCCCCCGAACAAGGTCACAGCAGATGTGCCGGCCTCGACGGGACACCTCCCGGACGCAAGCCGCACCCCTGCCTCGTCACCGCTGAGCAGTGCTTGCGCCGACCGCTTCGCGGCCTCTTACCAGCCGCCGCAGAACGGGCCCGTGCCGCCCTCCACGCGCTGCGCAGCGCAATCGACAGCCCGCCCCGAATGGTCCGCCTCGATGCCGTCACGCCCGCTCGGCGGCCCGTCTTCCGCAACGTCCCCGGCGGCCTCCCCGCTCCCGGGGCCCTGACCGAGTTACGCGCCCCGGCGGACGACGGCTTTCCGCTGCGCGGCCGGCTCGCCCTGCCCGCAGGCGCCTCGTCCGAGCAGCCGGCGCCCTTGGTGATCGTCCCACCTGTGTCGGCCGGCAAGGGTGACATGCCCCCGTGCGGTCGTAGGGCCCTCGACAGTTCAGGGAGCGCCGAATGGTTGGGCGGGTAGCGTGCCGAATCCTGCGCGGGAGGTGCCCGCGGTGGTACATGCAGCGGAGGCGATCCGATGTCCGAGCCAGACCTGAAGCAGCAGCTCGCCGAGCGGTTCCGTGAGGTCAACGGCGATCACCCGATGACCGGCGCCGATGATCTTTATGTCAGCGCACAGTTCCTCACCCTGGAGGAACTGTGCGCTGTCCGTGGCCGCGATGTCGACGCGGTCCGGCGGCTGATGCTGGGACGACGTCTGCCGCTTCCCGGGTATCTGCGCTCCGACGGTGCCGAGATGGTGCCGGCCGATCTGTTCGCTCTCGCCGACGCAGCCGGTGGCGTAGAGCTGCTCGATGCCTGGTTCACCGCTCACTGGGCCGACCCGGTCACCGGGAAGGCGGAGTGGGACGCGTATCTCAGCGGACAGTACGTGTGCCTGCACTCGGTGACACCGTCCGCCATTCAGCGCAAGGAGTGCCTGACGACCGCGATCAGTAGCGCGGAGGACGAGGCGGATGCGGGTTCAGCCCAGTGGTTGGAGCGGCTGCACCGACTGGTCGACGAACTCGACACGTTGGAGCCGGCGTTCACGGCCTATGACCGTCTTCGCTTCGGCGGCCCGACGTCCCGGGACACCTGCATCGACGCCACGCGCGCCCGCTTCCCGCGCCCGTGCCCGGGAGCCAGGGGCAGCCGTCCCCGCGATCCCCTCGGTCAGGACCCCGCCTGATCGGGCGGGGACTGCTGCCACTCCCCCGTGACCGGGCCGTCCCGCGTCGGGGCCGGGCGGCTTCGAGGGCCGTGCGGTTCGTCGGGCTCTCGCGCCTCGTGGGCGGCGGGAGGCCCGCTCAGCCGCCGCTCAGGTGTTCTTCAGCGTCGTGGGCTTCGACATCCGGGTTCACGGAACCTGGCACGCGGTCATCCATCCGGATGTGCCGCGTATCCCCAACATCGGATTCATGGTGACGCTCTCAAC
Source organism: Streptomyces sp. SAS_281 (assembly GCF_052542855.1). Lineage (NCBI taxonomy): Bacteria > Bacillati > Actinomycetota > Actinomycetes > Kitasatosporales > Streptomycetaceae > Streptomyces > Streptomyces sp. SAS_281. The sequence continues at coordinate 43,140 of NZ_JBMNDO010000063.1, read as the reverse complement.
GATGTCGGCACGGCGATGATCGAGGACTTCCTCGGCGATCGGGGACCGGGCGTCCCGGCCCGCTACCGCCGGCTGACCCGGGCGCGAGCGTGCGGATCGGCTGAGCGCCCAGCGTCGGCGACGGCCCGGAATTCGCGCTCCCCGGGAACTCGCAGGCCGTCGCAGGCCACCTCAACCGCATCACTCAAGCGCCAGGTGCTCGGCCGAGCCGTCTTGTCACCTGTGCGAAGACGAGTCCTGCCGGCCTGGTGTGTCCGTCGGACAACCTCCGGACCGGGCCGGCAGCCCTCCCCTGATCACACTGCGGGTCGACGCAGCACGTCAGTGGGCTCCCAACCGCTCTTCCAAAGGGGTTCCAGCCCACGCTCATTGATGAACTGCCGCTCCGCCTCGTGGATGGGGTACATCCCTTGGATGTTGATCACGTCGTGCCCCTCGTGTCCTGGGGGGCCCACGTCGATTCCCAGGTAGTCGTCTCTGTCGAGGACCGACGGCGCGAACACGCAGAACGCCGTCATCTCCGATTCGGGCACAATTCGCTCGCCGAAGTCGATGGTGCTGCCGTAGCCGAACGGGCAGACGCCACGAAGGTGCTCGGCGAGGAAACCCACCGCGTGGGACCAGATGACGTTCGTCGAGTTCACGCTGAGGCAGAGTTCGGGCGAACCGTGCTGCCAGTCCGGATGTTCCGCCAGCGACAGGCCGTATGTGAGTGCTGTGAGCAGCCCGTCCGGCAGGTCGTCGTACACGATCTCCGTCACGCCCCGCAGCCCCTGCTTGGTCGACTCGACCGGGAAGAACCGCGGCTCCCTTCCGCCGGAGAGTCGATCGAGATGGGCGAGGTACTTCTCCACGCGACTGGCCACGGAGCCAGCATGCACGATTGCTCACGGACGCATGCTCTGGGGTCAGCCCCGAGGGCGCTCCACGGCTTCGAGGCCGAAGGGGACAAGCTATCCTCCGCGCATGCGCGAACAGTTCACCGGCTGGCCGGTGCAGGCCATGGACGTCTTGTTGCGGCTCCAGGGTGAACCGGCGAAGGAGACCCGGGAGCGTTGCCGGGCGGACCGTGAGCGTCTGGTCCGGCAGCCGATGATCGCGCTGCTCAACGAGGTCGCGGACGCCGATCCCCGATACGACGACTTCTCCGTCTGGCACTACCGCACCGGCTCCTGGTGGTGGCAGCACCAGAGCGCGGTGATCCGGCTCGGCCGCAAGGTCGAGATCGGTCTCCGGTTCTCCCTGGACGGTCTGTGGCTCCAGGCTGCCTGGTGGTATCCCGATCCCGGCCAGGTCGACGCGTTCCGCACGGCAGTGGCCTCCGAAGGCAGCGGCCGCGAGCTGTCGGCCATCATCGAGGACGTACGGCACAAGGGCTACGACGTCTCAGGGGACTTGATGAAGCGGCCCCCGCGCGGCTTTCCGGCGGACCACCCCCGTGCCGGCCTGCTGCGTCACCGTTCGCTGATCGCCGCCCGTACGCTCGGCTGCGAGGAGTGGCTGCATACCCCCGAAGCTGTCGACCGGGTCCTCTCGGCAGCCACCGACCTGGACGCCCTGCTGATGTGGCTGGCCCGCCATGTCAACCGCACCGTCTGACATCGCTCACGAAGGTCGCGTCCCAGGCGCTGCAGGGTGATCTGCTCCCGGTCGCGGGCGGTGGCCGACGGTCATCGCCGGGTTCTCGCCGACCCGGCAGCGGCACCGGCCGGGTGACCCTGCTCCTGGCATCGCTGGGCCTGGCCGTCGAAGGGCTCGATGCCTCCCGGAAATGACCGCCCCACTGCACGCCAAGTCCGGCGGCAACGCGGTCCGGGTCACTGCCGGCGGCTTCTCGGCACCCCCGGAGCCGGCGGACACGGACGCTGCGCCCTCGTCCACGCGGGCCTGGACGACGGCCACATGCGTCACGTGCGTGTCCCGTTCCGCTACTGCACCCCCGGTGAACTCGGTCTGCTCGCCGAACTGGCCGGCCTGCGCCTCGTACGGCGTACCGGCGGGTGGTCGGGACGGCCACTGACCGACTCCGGCAGTCACCACGTCTCCGTGTACGAACGGCCCGCATGCCCCTCGACTCGAGTCCCCGACCACCCGGTATGCGGGAGGCGCGAAGCCGGCCGGCCCGGAACCTGGACCGACGACGCCGGATACCCGGGCCCCGCCCGCCCGGCGACGCTGCGGCCGGTCAGTCCTCGCCGGACGCGGTGGGCTGGAAGGCGATGGCGACGAGGTCGTCGCTCAGGGTGGCGGCCCACCGGGCGACGTCTTCCTCGATGAAGGCCACCAGTCCCGAGGGGGTCACCGCTCCGCCGCTGCTCGCGCAGTGGCTCTGGAGGCGTTCGCGCAGGGGGTAGAAGACACCCGCGCGATTACGGGCCTCGGTGATGCCGTCGGAGTAGGCGAGGAGGATCTCGCCGGGGTGCAGGGTGTGCGTGACGGTGTGCGGAGGCTCGGTCAGCAGGTCGCCCATGCCGAGCGGCAGGCTGTGGTCGCTCTCCACGGCACACGCCCTGCCGTCCCGGATGGTGAGCAAGGGCTGATGCCCCCGGTCGAGGATACGGACGGCACGGGCGTTGTCCGAGAACTCGAGCAGGACGGCCGTGGCGAAGACCTCGTCCGCCGGAGCCGTGGCCTGTCCGGCCGAGGAAGCCGGCCCGGTGTTCCGTATCGGGGCCAACGGCGGGTTGTCGCGGTCCAGTTGCAGGGCTACGTCGATGCGCTCGGCCACCTGGCTCAGTGACGGGTGGAGCAGCGCCGCTTCCTGGAAGGTGGAGATGACCGTGGCGACGGTCTGTGTCGCGGCGATGCCTTTGCCCTTGACGTCTCCGACGATCGCCCGCAGGCCGAAGGGGGTGGGGCGGACGCTGTAGAGGTCACCGCCGATGAGTGCCTCCTCGTCGGCCGCCCGGTAGAAGCCGGACAGGCGCAGCGGGCCGACTCGTTCGGGCAGTGGTCGCAGCAGGGCGAGTTGCACGGTTTCGGCGACGGTCTGGACTCGGCGGAAGCGGCTTTCCGTCCGTTGGCGTACCACGCACAGCCATGTGGACAGCGAGGTGATGGTGGCCAGGACGATGAGAGAGACGATGGTCAGGGGCCCGACGTAGTCGTCGATCATCTCGGTGACCGTGAGCAGCAGGCATCCGGCGGCGCCGACGGCGAGGACGCCGACCGGGGGGTAGGTGAACAGGGACAGCACCACCGAGGCCGACAGCATGGGGCCGAGGGGGTAGCGCGGCGGTGTGAGCTGATCGATCACCAGCGTGGCCACAATGAGTACGGGGGGACCCCAGCGCAGCCAACGAGGTGGCCACGGGTGCTGCTCGTCCCGCTGCCTGTGCTCCACGGCGGCCCGCCCCGCACCCACGCTGTCACCCTGTCTCTCTCGCCCTGCCGGTCACGGCCTCACCCCGCAGCCGGAGAAGGCCGAGCGAACCGTCCCCCGGGCCGGTGACTCCCGTCCGGGCATGAGCCGGTCGTCGGGCATGGGGCCCCAGGGGCGGAGTGGTCAAGTTCTCATGCGCCCCGCCCCGCAGCGGGGACGCCGGGGCGGCGAGTCGGAACCGAGTCGGAGCCGGCAGTTCGTCCACCCGGCTACCGGCCCCGGGCTGCCCCCACTCCCGGGGTCCCTCGGCGCAGCCCCGCAGCCTCCAGTACCGAGAGCCCGGCGAAGAGGACGACGGCGTGCGGGACGCCGACCGACATCTCGATGCCCATGAGTGCGTCCTCGCATCCTCACGACACCCTCGCGCAGCTCGCAGCCGTCTTCGGGATATCCGTCGGCACTGCCCACGCTCACGTCGTGGCCGTTGCCGGCCTGCTCGCCGCCCGAGCCGTCGAAGCCGTGACCCGGCCGCTGGAAGGGCCGGAGAGGGCCATCGTGGCGGTCGACGAAGTGGCACCGTGGCCCGGAGCTCCCCGGGCATCGCCGCGAGCATGGGCGCGGCCAGACCGTACGACGGGCTAGGTGTTTTGACCCGCAGGGCGGCACGATCCTCTCCACCCCGGCCCGGGTCGCGAAGCCGGCGCGCGAAGACTCCGGTCCCGCCGCGTGGTGGCCCGGGAAGCCGGTGAAGCGGACCGGCGTGCAACCGGCCTACTTGCCGGCGATCCTCCACGTGCTGTCGCCGTCCTCGGCGGTGCTGCCGAGGGCGGTCCAAGGGGCGTCGTCGAAGCCGAGGGCCGCGCGGAGATAGGCGGAGATCGCGTCGGCGAGGAAAGCGACGCGGGCGGGATCCTCGTCGGTGGTCTCGGCGACGCTTTCGCCGGCGATGCCGCCCATGGTGTGCTCCGCCTCACCGATGGTGAGAAGGCTCTTGGGCGCCGGGCTGAGGTGGTAGGCGTCGGTAAACCATTCCGGCCCCCGGGTGGAGAGCTGCGACTGGTCCCTCCCGCCTGCGACGACCAGAGCCGGGGTGGCCATGGTGGAGAAGTCCGGCCTCATGAACGGGAGATTCTCGGCGGCGAACGGAGTGAGGGTGTCGCCGGTTCCGGTCGCGGCGATCAGCACGCCGGCCGACACCGCGGGGTGGGAGAAGTCCTCCCCGGGAACGCCGTCGGCGTCGAGGACGCGGGCGCCGAGGACGGCGCCCGCGGTCTGGGCGCCCCAGGAGTGACCGACCACGGCGATGCGGTCACGGTCGACACGGGTGTCAAGGCCCGCCTGGGCCAGGATGTCGCCGAGGTGGTCCAGGACCGCGTGGAGATCGGCTATCCGAACGCGCCAGATGGTGGCGAAGCGCGGATCGTCCCAGCCGATGGCGTTACGGCGGGCGTCCAGGTGGGTGGGCTGCACCACGACGAAACCGGCGGCGGCCCACCGGTCGACGAGGGGCGCGTACCCGTCCAGGGACCACGCGTTGCCATGGGAGAAGACGATCACGGGAAGCTTCTGGCCCGACCAGGGGGCGGTGACCTTCACCTGGAGGTCGACGCCGCGGCCGGGCGCGGGGACGGGGATGGGCTTGACCGAGACGATCCGGCGGGCGGAGGGGCGGGAAGACATGGGAGACCTGTGCTTTCTCTGCGGCGCGGCTCTGCCATAATTTGACGGAGCGACGTTCCGCCAATTTAGCGGAACATTGTTCCGCGAGCAAAGGAGTCATCCGTGCCGGAGTCGGTCGGCGTACGTCAAGCACAGGCGCAGCGCACTCGCAACGGCGTGCTGGAGGCTGCTGCGGCGGTCTTCGTCGAGCAGGGCGTCCAGGCACCTGTTCGCGACATCGCCGAGCGCGCCGGCGTCGGTGTCGGCACCATCTACCGGAACTTCCCGACCCGCGCGGACCTCGTCACCGCCGTCTACCGGCACCAGATCGACGCGTGCGCCGCTCTCGCGCCCCGGCTCCTTGACGAGTCCTCCTCGCCGTTCACCGCGCTCACCCTGTGGACGGACGCGTTCGTGGACTTCCTGGTGACCAAGCACGGCCTCGGCGCGGCGCTGGGCTCAGGGGATCCGGGACTGGAAAACCTCCACGCCCTCATGCTCGACACCCTGGTCCCGGCCTGCGCGACGCTGCTGGACGCCTGCGCCACCGAAGGCGGGATGCGCCCCGGCGTCAGCGCCTACAGGCTGATGCGCGCCATCGGAAACCTCTGCATCACCGGCCCCGACTACGGCCAGTCCGACGCCAAGCACATGGTCGCCCTCCTCCTCGCCGGGTGCCGCGACACGGGATGACGTACCGACCGGCCCGTGCCGCCCGCACGCGTCCCGGCCCGCACACCACCCCGTCCCGCAGCACCCGCGTGTCCGGACCGGGCTCAGTTGTGTGCCGGATGACGGGCCGTGACCAGCCAGGAGCTGCTGCGCAGCCACACCCCGCGGTCCGTCTCGTGGCGCCGCAGGGCGGCCGTCAGTACCTGACGCGCCGCTGCCCGCGCGGGCGGGGTCACCTGGTCCAGCAGGTGGCGTCCGGGGCCGGAGTCCAGCAGGAACGCCGCGGCGTCCGCCGCGTCGGCGCCCCACTGCCCCGTCGCTTCGGTGCGCCGCACCTGCGCTTCCTCGAATCCGCCCCCGGCAAGTAGTGCGCGGACGCGGCCGGGATCGGCGAAGGAGAACATGCCGGGTCCGTCGGCCTTCCCGAACCCCCCGAGCGGAAGGATGTCCTTGAGCGAGGCCAGCGCGGCGAGCCATTCCTGAGCCTCTGCCTCGGCCGCACAGATGAACGCCAGCCGGCCGCCGGGCCGAAGCGCGCGGCGGAGGTTGGCGAAGGCGGCGACCGGGTCGGAGAAGAAGGTCATTCCGTACCGGCTGATGACCGCGTCGAACGCCCCGCCGTCCAGCGGGTGGATCTGTGCGTCGCCCTGCACGAAGGCCACGTTCGCGATCCCTTCGCGCACGGCGCTCTCACGGGCCCTGCCCAGCATCGGCCCCGACAGGTCCAGGCCGAGCACCCGGCCGCGTGCGGCGCGACGGGCGGCGAGGCGGGCGGTACGGCCCGCTCCGCAGCCCACATCCAGGACGGCGTCGGCTTCGGCGATGGCAGCGGCATCCAGCAGGGGCTGGTTGAAACCGTCGTTGACGGCGTCCCAGCGCTCCTGGCTGCGGGCCCACTGCGCGCCCTCGTACCCGTTCCACGCCTCGGCCTGCGCGGCATTGGCGAACTGTCCCATGGATGAGCTCCCTCCCGCTGGGCGCGACGATGCGCCCCCGACCCTAGAATGGGCAAGCGCCCAAACAGTATGGGCGAACGCCCATAGTTGCAACGGGCTGGAACGAAGGGGCTGTTGTGTCACCTCGTGGAGTCGCGATTCCGGATCTGCGCGAGCGGCTGTTCGCGGCCGCGGAACGGGTGGTGGCCCGCGACGGCGCCGCCTCCCTGACCAGTCGGGCGGTCACCGCGGAGGCGGGCTGTGCCAAGGGTGTGCTGCACACGCACTTCGCCGGCCTGGACGAGTTCGTCGCCGAGCTGGTCCTGGACCGGTTCGCCCGCAGCGCCCGCCAGGCGGAAGCGCTGCGGGCCAAGGCGGGCCGCGCCACGGTCGCGGAGAACCTCCAGGAGGTCATCCAGGCACTGATGGACTCCCTGCCGCCCGCGGTGGCGGGCCTGGCGATGACCCGTCCTGCGGCCGCGTCGCACACGCGCGACGGACTCCGGTCCGGCGCGCCCGCGTTCGAGGCGATCCAGCACGCCGTCACCGCGTACCTTCAGGCGGAGCAGCACATCGGTCGGGTCCCCGCCGGTAGCGACGCCGCCACCATCGCGCTCGCGCTCGTCGGAACGACCCACCACCTGCTGATGACCGGCGGCCCCGGACAGACCACGGACTCCGCGGCGACCACGCGGCGGCTGCTGGCCGTGCTCCTGTCCGGCTGAGGCCGGTCAGTCAGCCCGTACTCCTCCGAGCGCGGGGCGGCGGGTGGTGGTGAACAGCGCCGCGGCGAGGAGGACGGCTGCCACTCCGAGGAGGGCTACGGCGGTGGCGAGGCCGCCCGCCGGCCTCTTGGCCGCCAGGAGGATCAGGGGGCAGAGGAACTCGCCGAGGAAGAAGGCCGCGGTCCACAGGCCCATACCGCGCCCCCGGTCCGCGAACTGCAGGAGGGACATGGCCTTCGTGACCAGCGCAGGCAGCAACAGACCGGTACCGACGCAGTTGATGACGGCGCCGGCGATGAGGAGAGGGAGCCCGTCGGCGAGGCCCATCAGCACGAAGCCCGCGGCGCACAGCGCGAACAGAACGGGCAGGCGGTGGCGGCGATCCGGGGAGAGGCGGGTGAACAGGACGGAGCCGAGGACGGTGGCGGCGCTGGCCACCGCGGTGACGGCGCCGATGGTGGCGGTGGAGTCGGTTCCCAGGTCGTCGAGGAGGTAGGCCATCTCGACGGGGACGGTGTAGAACACAACGGCGCCGAAGACCGTGAGGAGGCAGATGCCGGCCATACGCCGGACAGGGAACGGGCGCCGCGGGAGCGATGCCTCCGCCTCTCTGCCGGGCGTCGGCGGAAGGGGCGCGGGAAGGGCGCGGGCCATGAGGGGCGCGACGAGCAGCCCGACGGCGTAGAGCCAGAAGGGGGCGCGCCAGTCGGCGGCCCCGAGGGCGCCGCCGAGTACGAAGAAGACGGTGGCCGAGGCGGATGCGCACATGGTTTGCAGGGCCAGGTAGCGGTCGCGGAGTTCACCGCTGTAGTAGTCGCCGATGAGGGTGGTGCAAGCGGTCATGATCGCCGCCTCGGCTATGCCCACGAGGACGCGGCTGATCAGGATGGCGTGGAGCGAGTCCAGCCACAGGGGGGCCGTTCCGAACAGTGCGTAGAGGGCGGTGGCGACGACGAGCAGGCGTTTGCGGCCGAGCCGGTCCACGATCATCCCGGCGAACGGGGCGAGCAGGGCGAGGGCGAGGGCGGGGACGGTGAGCACGACGGGGACCAGCGCTTCGCTTCCCGGCACGCTGTCGAAGTGGTCCTGCATACGGGGGAGCACAGGGGCGAGGAGCACCGCGCCGAGGACGGGCAGGCAGCTGCCGGCCATGAGCACGACGGCCGGAAGGCGCCCGGCGTGGGCGGTGCCGGGGGTGGCGGACGGCGGTGCGAGTGGGGCGGACATGAGAGCACTCCAAGGCAGCGGAGGGGCACTTCGTCAGGGACGATGCGCCCGGGACGGAGCGATTGTGCCTCGAATATGCGTGCTACAAGGGGGTACTGCCCATCTTCTGGATCACCAGCGACTGCGACGAGCCGCAATCAGCCGCGCGACCGGGGGTCGTTCGAGGTTCTGACCCTCACGAGTGCCGTTTGCAGCGGTAGCTGACAGCGCCTCAGTTGTGCGCCGCGGCCGTCCCGTGCGCTCCGTTGGGCCCTCGGTTCCCGTCGCCCGGAAGGCTCGTCGCTGCCGGGCGAGGTGGGACGAGGAGGTCCTGGGGACGTACCGCCCCGGACCGGCCGTCGGGGCTCTCCGCGCCGGGGATCGAGGGCCGGCTCGCCCCGGGTCTCGACGAGGGCGTTGCCGTCGGCAAGGGGGCGGGGGCGGCTGGAGCCTTATCGTTTCGCCATGGATCATCAGGGAGCGTTTCGTCGGGCAGCGCTTGAGTTGGGCATCCCGGACGACGAGATCAGCCGATTCCGGCAGCACCTCCGCCTGTCGATCGGCTTGTCCGTGGGCCGTGGTCCGGTGGTCGGACAGCTCGGTGGGGCGCCCGGACTGCCGGTGGGTATGGAGTGGCCGTCCGCCGGAAACATACCGTTGCCCCTGCTCCTCTCCGTCGATTGTGGAGCGCTGCCCGGAGTCGACGGTCTCGGCCTGCCGGTGGACGGGACGCTGCTCTTCTTCGTACACCAGGAGAGGGACTGCGAGGACAGTTCCGGCAGGTACGCGCGAGTCGTGTACGTGCCGCCCGGCACAGAGACCTCGGTCGCGGAAGCTCCCGGCTCCGCGTGTGTCCGCGAGAAGTCCGACGTGAGCGCCGAGCTCGAAGCCGAGCTGCCTCTGTGGCTCCAGGAGGGCGACGAGGACTGGCACGAGTTCTGGGAGGATCTCGATCGGGAGGACATGTCACCCTTCCAGCAGCAGTTGGCCGGGTACATGGAGCGTGATCTGCCGCACCTGGCCGAGCTCCGGGCTCTGGCACACGAACTCTGGCCGTCCGGCTCCGGCTTTGCCATCGGCGGGTATGTCGATGACGAGGTGATCACCAGCATCGCGGAGCAGACCCTCGCGGGTCGCGAGAAGGAAGGCGAGATCCCAGCCATCCCGATGGCGCAGTGGTATTCCCGTCTGGAGGAGGAGAAGCACCGATTGGCGAGCGAATGGGTGTCGCTCGCCGGTCAAGCCCGGGCCTACGAGGAGTACTGCACGAGTTTCGTGATCCGCCACGACGACCTGGCCGCCGCCCGGGTGGACAAGGCGCTGGCCCTCACCCGCTTCGAGACGCCGTGAACAGGACCGACGTGCCTCCATGACGGGAAGCGGCCGGTGAAACCCGAGCGTCGCTCCCGGTCCGAACGTCGACGCGCCTGTCGCCGCCGCCCCGTCGCGCGCTCAAGGCCACTCCCCCGCACGCGATCGCCTGCGCGGGGAGTGCCGGGAGTGACAGCGGGTACAGGAGTGCGCGGCACTGAGCCGATCGGTGCCGGTGCGGAAGAAAGGTTCTGTCATGTTGATGGCGCACCCCGCGGTACTGCGGGACCTGATCGAGAACTACGAGGCCCTCCTGACCGTGGGCGCCGCCGAAGCGGACAGCGCGGAGGTGCGGCAGCGCATGGACGACATCGCCTACACCCTGTGCGTGTGCACCGGTACCCGGGACATCGACGCGGCGCTGTTCGCCGCCCGGCACCAGTTGCCCGGCGCCCGGCCCCTGGACGACTCCGTCCTGGCGGGCAGCTGACCCGTCGGCCTGCCCCGCCGCACCGCCCGGTCACTACTGTTGAAGATTCCGGACCGGGCGGTGCTTCGCTGAAGCGCGGCGCCCCCGGTGCCGTTGCTGATCCGCACTGCGGCGAGCGCCGAGGGCCCGCGCCGACGACGGTGATGCGTTGGCCCATGCCGAGCGGGTACTCGTCGTCCGCCCGGTGCACAGCGTCATTCACCGTCCCGGCGGTCGGCCATGGGCGGGCGGAAGCAGGCGATCACCATCTTGCCGTCGTTGCAGGGGTGGGCCTCCCAGTCGTCGGCCAACGCCGCGACGAGGAACATGCCGCGGCCGCCCGGCCTGTCGGAGCTCGGCGGCTGCGGTGTGGGCAGTGTCGTCGAGGAGTCGTGTACGGCGACGTGCAGGCAACGCTCGTCCCAGGTCATCACCAGCTGCGCGCTGCTGCCGGCGTGCACATGTGCGTTGGTGACCAGCTCCGAGACGGTGATCAGCACGTCATCGATCACGTGGGCGGCGTCGCCGGCCCACGGCAGCGTCTCCAGGTGGCCGCGCGCCCACTCCCGCGCGACCTTGACCTCGCTGTGCAGAGGCAACGACCGCGCCCAGCCCACCGCGCGCAGTGATTCCCTCATGATGTTCCCTCCATCGGTTCGACGTCTGCCTCTCACGCCTACCCCCGACCGGGGCGCTGACGCGGCAGGAGCCGGTATGCCGGTCGCCCCTGGTCGGGGAGCGGACAAGTAGCGGGAGAGCGGCGACGCCGAAGGCGATGATCCGGGAGGTCAGACCGGCAGCAGGCCCGGGAACTGTCCGTGTCCCCTGTCCGGTGCCGTGACCGCCAGCCACCCGTGGCCACGTACGACCGTGTCGAACACGCCCACCAGGTCCAGGTCGACCGACAGCTCCCCACACGCCTCACGGACGCCGCCCGTGATGTCGTCGGGGTCCTCGTCGGGGTCCTCGTCCTCCTCTTCCAGGTCGTCGTCGCCCGCGTACTGCCGGACCATCCGGCCGTCCTCGGCCGCGAACCAGATGTCCGCGCCGCCGGCGTCGTCCACGAAGAAGAGCTGGGCCTTGCCGCACACGGCACTGACCCGCTCCACCGTCGCGGCCATGTCGTTCCAGTCGTCGTAGCCGACGAGCTGGCGGAACTGGCCGAACACCAGCCGCCAGCCGTCGAGTTCCGGCGTCACGAAGGCACGGCTGACGCCCCGGGACGGGTCCCCCGGGACCGGACTCGGTATCGCCTCGCACATCGCGGCCGCTACGCCCGCCTGGACCGTCACCGGGCGCGGATCATGCAGGCCCAGCGCTTCGAAGACACCCTCGTACGTTGCCCCGGGCACGGCCAGCCACCAGGCGCTGAGCTGCGTGTCCGGCACCGCGCGGACGCTGCCCGGGAGCTTCACCCGCACCAGGCGCTCCACCAGCGTGCGGTCGCGTTCGTCGAGCGCGTCCAGACCGCCGCCCTCGATCAGCAGCCCGAGCGCGCCGCGCCGGACCGGCCGGGACGCCGCCCGGTCCCGGCGCAGCTCCCGCAAGCGCGGCGCGAAGGCGTCCAGCATGGCGCGGGCGTACTCACCGGCCGGACCATAGAAATCGCCGCCCCGGCCGACCCTCTCCACCAGGGCCCGCAACCCGGCCTCGGAGTCCACGCGCAGCCTGAGCAGTCCCTCGAAACCACCGTCCGCCACCCAACGGTCGGGGTCGAGGGCCAGTGCCGCGTACTGCCCGGCACAGCGCTCATCGAAGACGCGGAGCAGCCGGGCCCTGAGCCATCCGTCCAGCTCCCCGTCGCGTTCCGCCGCGAGTACGGCGTCGAAGGCAGGCGGCCCGATGCGGCTCAGCACGTCACCGTACGCCGTGAGTTGCTGGGCCGAGTGGTGTGCGCCCACCCCGCCCAGCAACCCCGGTAGCGCAGGCTCGCCCCGAGCCGCCAACTGCTCGACCGCCGCGGCCACGCGTTCCGGGTCGCCGCTGTTCAGGTCGCCTATGAGCGCTGCGATGTCGGCCTCGATCTCCATGAAGGGATCCTAGTGACCTTGTACACGGCTCGCCGCGCCCGTCATTCGCCCGGTGTCAGGCAGAGGGTCAGAGATCTGGAACGGACGCAAGGTGAGATGGACGTCCCGGCCCTCCACGGCCGGCGCGGGCTCGTCCGTCAGTTCCCGTTCCAGCAGGTCCGTGATCTGTGCGGCGGCCAGGGGGAAGCCGGCCCTCAGCGTGGTCCGTGCGCGGCCACCCGCGGACTCGTAGAGGCGGACGACGACGCGGCCCGAGTGGTCGTCGGCGAGCTTGACGGTCTCGATGACGACGTCGGCCGCGGTCCCGCCGGTCAGCCTGACCAGGGGTTCGACGGGCGCGCCGCCGGGGACGGCGCGCTCGGGGAGGTTGAAGTGGTAGCCCTCGCGGACGGCGTCCCGCAGCCCGGCGCCGATGACCAGCCCATAGCGCAGGCGGTGTTCGCCCCGGTCGCAGTCGGGGTCCGGGAAGAGGGGGGCGCGCAGGAGCGAGAGCCGTACGGTCGTGGTGGTTCCGCCGTCGGGGCGCATGTCCCGCGTGACGTCGTGGCCGTAGCTGGAGTCGTTCACGAGGGCCGCGCCCCAGCCGGGTTCCTCGACGTGCAGGTAGCGGTGGGCGCAGATCTCGAAGCGGGCGCTGTCCCACGAGGTGTTGGTGTGGGTGGGGCGCCGCACGTGGCCGAAGGGGATCTCGGCGCTGGACTCCGCCGCCCGCAGGTCGAGCGGGAAGGCGGCCTTGAGGATCTTCTCGCACTCCTGCCAGTCGACGTCGGTCTCGACGTCGAGGCGGCGGCTGCCTTCGCCGAGGCGCAGTACCTGGGTGATGCGGGAGGAGTTGAAGCTCCGTACCACCCGGATGCCTCCGGGCACGGCGACGACCTCGTCCGCTTCGGTCAGGTCGCGGACGGTGTTGCGGTAGAAGGCGTCGACATCCCAGGCGTCCCACTGGTTCGGGAAGTCCTGGTGCAGTTGGAGGAGGTTTCCGACCGCGCCGGGAGCGAGTGCCTCGCGTCCGGCGGTCAGGTCGTAGGCGGAGGTGATCAGGCCGCGGGCGTCCACCGTGACGCGTACGAGGCCGTTGTCCAGGACGAATCCGCCGGCTCCGGCGGCTCCGGGTTCGACCGGACGCGCGGCCCGCTCCCGGGGAGAGGCCCCGAGCGCGGGGATGCCGTCCCGGGTGTGCGGTGCGGCGTTGAACACGGTTTCGCCGGCCGCCGCCTCCATGCCGGATGCCGCGAGGCTGCGTTGCGCGGAGTCGATGACCTCGCCGAGCTCCCGGGCGGTTTCGGCGTAGACCGCCTCGGCCTCCCGGTGCACCCAGGCGATCGAGGTGCCGGGCAGGATGTCGTGGAACTGATGGAGCAGTACCGTCTTCCACACCCGGTCGAGCAGTTCGTACGGGTAGGGCAGGCCGGTCCGCAGTGCCGCTGTCGCGGACCACAACTCGGCTTCCCTGAGCAGGTGTTCGCTGCGCCGGTTGCCCTGCTTGGTGGCGAGTTGGCTGGTGAGGGTGCCGCGGTGCAGTTCCAGGTACAGCTCGCCGGACCATACGGGGGCGTCGGCGTACTCCGCCTGCGCCTTGGTGAAGAACTCCCCGGGGCCCTCCACCTCGATACGGGCCGAACCCTCCAGGTTCTCCAGCCTGCGGGCGCGGGCCAGCATCTCGCGGGTGGGGCCGCCGCCCCCGTCCCCGTAGCCGAAGGGGACAAGGGAGCGGTTGGCCGGCCCCTTGTCGCGGAAGTTCCGCTCGGTGTGTCCTATGTCGGCGCCGGAGAGGTCTCCGTTGTAGCTGTCGACAGGCGGGAAGTGGCTGAAGATGCGGGTGCCGTCGATGCCCTCCCACCAGAAGGTGTGGTGCGGGAAGGAGTTGGTCGCGTTCCAGGAGATCTTCTGGGTGAGGAACCACTTGATGCCGGCCAGCTTCATGAGCTGGGGCAGGGCCGCGTTGTACCCGAAGGTGTCGGGCAGCCACATGTCCTCGGTCTCGACCCCGAACTCCTCCAGGTAGAAGCGCTTTCCGTGGACGAACTGGCGTACCAGGGACTCGCCGCCGGAGAGGTTGGTGTCGGGTTCGATCCAGAGGCTGCCGGTGGGGATGAACTGCCCCGTGCCCACCTTCTCCACGACGCGGGCGAACACCTCGGGCCGCTGCTCCTTGAGCCAGGCGAGCTGCTGGGCCTGGGACATGACGAAGCGGAACCCGGGGTGGTCGTCCATCAGGGCGGTGACGTTCGATACGGTCCTGGCCGCCTTGCGGACGGTTTCCCGTACGGGCCAGAGCCAGGCGGTGTCGATGTGCGCGTGTCCCACGGCGGAGACGCGGTGCGCCCCCGCGTGCGCGGGTGAGGCGAGCGCGGGTGCGAGTACGTCACGCGCTCGCGCCGCGGTCCCGCCGATGTCCTGGAGATCGATCGTGTCCAGTGCGCGGTCCACGGCGTGCACCAGCTGCCAGCGCCGGGTGGAGTCCTCGGGCAGCTGGTGCATCAGCCCGGACAGGACGTCCAGGTCCTGTACGAGTTCCCAGACGGTGGGGTCGAAGACGGCGAGGTCCATCCGGTTCAGGCGGTAGAGCGGCGTCTCCGGTGCGGTTTCGCCGCTCAGCCAGGGGGGAAGCCCGCCGGCCGGGGTGGGGACGAAGGGGTCGCCGCCGCTTCCCGAATCGAAGATGACCGGGTTGGCCGCTGCCTCGATGTGGTAGACGAACCGCTCTCCTCCCTCGGCGCGTTCGGTGATCGGCAGCCAGGCGTTGCGGGGGTTGAGCGCCTTGACCGGGCTGCCGTCGGGCCGGTACACGAGCCCTTCGGCGGAGAAGCCGGGCTGGGTCGCGCCGAAGCCGAGGTCCAGGACCGCTTCGACGCGCCGCCCGGCCCATCCGGCGGGGACGGTGCCGCTGATCCGGAACCAGGTGGTGGACCAGGCGGGACCCCACGGTGCGCCAGTGCGGACCGGTTCGTAGGGCGCGTCGATCCCCTCGGACACGGGTACGGGCTCGCCGGGAACCTTCCACATGGCGATGTCGAGGGGGAGGCTCTCGCCGTACACGGCGGGCCTCAGGCGCAGGTCGAGTACGCGGGCCACTCGGCGTTCGGTGACGGTGCGGTCGTGGTGCATGGGTGCTCCGGGGGAATGTGCGGGGGCAGAAGGGCAGACCGGTGCCGTGGAAGCGGCGGTGACGTCCGGGTCAGCGCGTCCCGTAGCGGATGACGCGGGTGGGCACGACGGTTCTGCGGGCGGGGATCGGCTCGGCGGACGAGCCGTTGATCCGGTCGATGAGCATCTGGCCCGCCCGCCGGCCGATCTCGTCGGCGTCGTAGGAGACGATGGTCAGGGGCAGGCCGAGGACGTCGGCCAGGTCGAAGTCGTCGAACCCCGCGAGCGCGACGGGGCGGCCGCGTCCGTGCACGGCGCGGATGGCCCCCTGGGTGAGCCGGTTGTTGGTGCAGAAGAGCGCCGTGGGCGGGTCGGGGGCGTCGAGGAGTGCGCGTGCGGCGGCCTCGGCGGTGGGTACGTCGGTGAGGCCGCGCCGCACATGGCTCTCGGAGGGCTCGATTCCGGCCGCTTCGTGGGCCGCCCAGTAACCGCGGAACCGTTCGGCGCCGGTGTACAGGGCGGGCGGGTTGCCCAGGAAGGCGATGCGGCGGTGGCCGTCCGCGATCAGTTGTCCCACGGCCTGTTCGGCGCCGCCGAAGTCGTCGACCAGTACGCAGTCGGCGTCCATTCCGGCGGGTGGCCTGGAGGCCAGGACGATCGGCATGCCGCGCAGCGCCGCGGGGGCGAGGTGCCGGTGGCTGCTGCCGGCCGGAACCACGATCATGCCGTCGACCTGACGGCCCGCCAGGTCCTCGACGAGGCCACGCTCCCTGTCGACCTGCTCGGCGGTGTTGCTGAGCAGGACCCGCAGGCCGTGTTCGGACGCCACCTCCTGTACGCCGAGCGCCAGGCGGGAGTAGAACGGGTTGGCCAGGTTGGTGACGACCAGCCCGATCATGCCGCTGCCGCCCAGGCGCAGGCTGCGCGCCGTCTCGTTGCGCCGGTAACCCAGCGCTTCGACGGCTGCCAGGACGCGTTCGCGGGTACTGCCGCTGACCCGGGCGTCGTCCTTGAGCACGCGGGAGACGGTCATGGCACTGACACCGGCGCTCGCGGCCACGTCGCGCATCGTCGGGGCGCCGGTGTCGCCCGAGCGGTGCTGAGCCATGAGCGGTTCTCCTGCGGGTTCGTGGACGGGCGTGGGGGTCGGTGACGCGGTCATTCTAGGTCGGAGTCCGCAGGGCGGCGGCGTCCTCGCGCAGGGCCCAGTGGGCGGCACCGATCAGGGGCGCGTCAGCCGGGCGCAGCGCCGTGACGGCTGGGGGCGCGGCCCCCGCCGCCCATGTCTCGAAGCCCTCGCGGACGGCGGGGCCGACGAGGTCCCACGAGCCGGCCATGGATCCGCCGACGACCATCAGGTCCGGCCGGAACCGCTCGCACCAGGGTGCGAGGGCCCGTCCCAGGGCGCCGAAGCAGTGCCGGATGGCCTGCCGGGCGGGCGCCTCGCCGTTGCGGGCCGAGGCCGCGATGTCGTGCACGTCGGGGAGGGGACCGTGGCCGGGGAGTCCGGCGGCGGTGGCGTAGAACCTGCGGATCGCGCGTCGCGAGACCACCTCCTCCAGCGGGAGTCCGTGCGCGGTGAGCCGGTGGGCACGGCCGCCGGGCGGTACGTCGGGGCCGTCGGTCACGGGCCGGCCGTCGAGCAGGAAGGAGGAGCCGACGCCGGTTCCGAGCGTGATGCACAGCACCCGGCGCCGGCCGGCCGCGGCACCCGCCCGGTACTCGCCCAGGGCGAACGCGTCGGCGTCGTTGACGAAGCTGATGCGGCGGGGTGCTCCGGGGAGCCGGACCAGAAGTCCCGCTCCCACGTCGACTCCGTGCAGCGATTCGAACTTGCCGATGCCGCGGAAGCGGCCGGTCCCGGTTTCGTA
The DNA here is from genome assembly GCF_052542855.1 of Streptomyces sp. SAS_281. Classification (NCBI taxonomy): domain Bacteria; kingdom Bacillati; phylum Actinomycetota; class Actinomycetes; order Kitasatosporales; family Streptomycetaceae; genus Streptomyces; species Streptomyces sp. SAS_281. The sequence goes on along the minus strand of NZ_JBMNDO010000063.1, from coordinate 25,853 downwards.
GTCGAACGGGCCGGGTATCGCCACGCCCCAGTGGGCACCCGCCGGAGCCTCGACCCGGGTACCGACGACGGCGATCGCGTCCAGGAGCTCATCGGCCGGCGCGTCGGCGGGGACCGGCTGCCGCACGACGGCCGGCGGTGCGGTCCCCGCGGACGCGGTGTCGATGACGGAGGCCGTCACGTGGGTGCCGCCGATCTCCAGTACGGGGACGCGGCTCATGCCGGGCTCACCAGGGACTTCACCACGTGCACCGGGTCGCTTCCCACGGGGCGCAGCCGGTAGCCGCCCACGCTCGCGGGCACGGTGAGGGTTTCGGCGAAGGCCAGGTCGTGCACGTCCCCCCGGTCGGTCTCCACGACGACGCCGCCGCCGGAGGAGACGTTGAGGATGTGGAAGCGGCCGTCGGTGTCGTCCTCGGCCGGCTCCGGCCCCTCGATCACGAAGCGGTGCACCGCGTAGAACATCTCGGGCAGCGCGCCGATGACCTCCTCGCGCCAGCCCCGGCCCTCGCGCACGGTCCGCGGCTCCTGCACGAGTTCCTTGAGGACGTCGTCGCCGCGCCGCGCGGTGTCGAGGTTGGCGAAGGCGTGGGCGGAGGAGAGGGGCCTCGGAGCGCCGGAGAGGCCCTTGCGCAGCCAGTCGTAGAAGCGCAGGGAGTAGAGGTAGGGGGTGGCGCTGATCTCCAGGACCAGGTTGCCCTCGCCGGAGGCGTGCGGGGTGCCGGCGGGGATCATGTAGAGCTGCCCGGTGTCCGCCGTGTGCGTCATCACATGGTCCTCGACGCGCAGCGGGACTCCGTCCGCCGCGGACGCCTCGACCTCCTCGCGCATGACTGTCACGTCCGTACTGTCCCGCAGCCCGAGGTAGACCTTCGCACCGGGGTCGCACGCGGTGACGTAGTACGTCTCGTGCTGGGTGTAGGGCCACCCGAAGGTCTCCCGCATGTACTGCTCCCGGGGGTGCAGGTGCAGCGAGAGGTTGCCGCCGCCGACGGTGTCGAGGTAGTCGAAGCGGATCGGGAAGGACGTGCCGAAGCGGCGGTGGACGTCCGGGCCGAGGAACGTCTCGGGGTGGAGCTCGCAGAGCAGCTGGAAGGGCAGTTCCACCTGGGCCGTCTCGTCCTGGCCGACCAGGACTCCGGCTTCGGGGGCGATCAGCTCGTAGCCGAGTGCCGTGTTGCCGTTGCGGGGCTCGAAGCCGAGTTCGCGGGCGGCCCACTGCCCGCCCCACGCGGTGGAGTTGAAGAAGGGGCGACTGCGAACGGGCCCCGCGGCCAGGGTGGCCAGAGTGGCTCGTACGGACGCGCCGTCCAGGGAGGCCGGGCCGTTCTCGCCCTGGAGGTCGATCCAGCGGTCGACGCGCGGGGCCAGGCGGTCGCGGTGGCGGTCGCCGACGGGCCAGTCGGTGTAGAAGAGGCTGCGCAGCTCACCGGGGGTGCCGGGCCGCCCCAGGTTGACGCCGAGGGGCAGTTCGGCGCGGGTGACGGCCTCTTCCGCGTACCGCTTGGGGAGGTCGGCCCACCACAGCAGGTCGGGCTCGCCGAGCCCGGCGCCCGGGCCGTAGACGAGCAGGACGCCGGAGTCCGGACGCGGCCGGACGGGCGGCGTCTCGAACAGGTCGTCCATGGAGAACTCGGCGAGCGGCAGGAAGAACGCGTCGGCGTCCGTGTCGGGAACGCAGAGCCGCTGGACCGCCTCGGCCGACCACAGGGTGCGCACGTCGCACAGCGCGACCCGCGTACCCCGTGCGCGCAGGGCGGCGGCGAGGGAGCCGGCGGCCTCCTCCCAGTCGAGTGCGGCGGGGCCGTCCAGGGCGAGGACGGTGGGTGTGGTGGGCACGCCGGCGACCGCGGCGGCCCAGCCGGTGACGACGGCGCCACCGGTGACGGCGTACCGCGGGTTGCGGTCATAAGGACGGGGCTGGTGCACAGAAGCTCCTGGGGAAGGGACCGGGCAAGCACTCGGATGGTATCGATAACACGCTCAACGAACAAGGAGCCTCCCAAATACCGCCACGTATGCCCTGTCCAGGAGCTATTTTTCGAGCCCTCACGGAAGAACCTCTTGTTTCGGCCACATGGTGTCGTTAACATCCTCGCAACCCGAAGCGCGGAAACGCACGCCGTACACGCTTCCGGCGGCCTCTCCACCGAACACCGGAGCCAGGGACCCCCGGCGGGGTCCAGAGGGAAGTGAGCGCATGAGATCAACCGGCGAGACGACAGAGCGGTCGTCTCACCCGCTCCGCAGGCGCACCGTGCTGGCCGGCCTCGGGGCCGGTGCGGCAGCCGCACTGGCGGGCGGCTGCGCGCGGGGCGACAGCACCGCGGCGAAGCCGGGGACGACGTCCCTGGCCAACGACAACGCGACCTGGGACGACGGCTACGTGGCCGCCGGACGCGAGCTGAAGAAGCTCACCGGCTACGCCCTGCGCCCCCTGTCGAACCCGAACCCCACCGCGTACACCCAGGTCACGCAGATCTCCCTGCAGACGACCAAGGCGACCGATCTGATCAAGTGGCAGTCGGGCTACAACCTCAAACAGCTCGCCCGCACGGGCAGCCTCAGTGACCTGACGCAGCTGTGGGAGGCATACGAACGCAAGGGCTGGGTGACCAAGTCCCTTCGCGACTCGATGTCCTACCGGGGCGCCGTGTACGGGATGCCGCTCTACCAGTCGTACTACGTGCTCTTCTACAACACGCATGTGTTCGACAAGCACGGCCTGCGGGCGCCCGAGACCTGGGACGAGCTGCTGCACACGGCCGAGGTGCTGAAGAAGTCCGGTGTCGTTCCGTTCGTCGCCACGCAGAGCGGCAACTGGCCCGCCTACGAGTGGTTCGAGGAGCTGATCAGCAAGGTCGACCCGGTGTTCTACGCGGATCTGATCGCGGGCCGGGCGCGGTACACCGATCCGCAGGCGCACAAGGCCATGCAGATCTGGCAGGACTTCATGAAGAAGGGCTGGATGACCCCGGCCGACTTCGATCAGAACAACGGTCCGGCCGCGCTCAAGACGGGCAAGGTCGGCATGTTCCTGCACGGCTCCTGGCAGTCGCAGGGGCTGGCCGCGGCCGGGATGAAGCCGGGCGAGGACTTCGACGCCTTCGTCCTGCCTCCCGTCGACACTTCCACCAAGCGGTCCGTGATCACCGAGGCGGGCGTGCTCGCCGTCCCGGAGAAGGCCGTGTCGCACGACGCCGCGATGGCCAACGCGGGCCACTGGCTGCACCCCTCGGTCCAGCGGGTGTGGACCGACTTCCTCCAGGACGGCTCGGCCAACCCGAAGGCGGTCACCTCCAACCCGGTGCTCGCCCGGCTCAGGAAGCGGGCCCTGGACGAGCACTGGACCGAGCTGCCCCGCTACGGGCAGTCCGGTCCGCCCAATCTCATGCAGGGGAACACCGATGACCTGGGAGCCTTCATGACGCACGCCATGTCGCCCGAGGCGACGCTGCGCAGCATGGCGAGCCGTGCCACCAAGGAGTGGGCCGCGTGGAACAAGGACGAGTCATGACATCCGCCCTCGACGCGCGCCGTACCCGGGCCGGCGCCTCCCCCGCTCCCAAGGCCCCGCCCGCCGCCCCGGCCCGCAAGCCCTCGCGCGGGCTCAGGGACCGGTTCGCCTCGGCGGGCTTCCTCGCCCCGGCCGTCCTGCTCGTCGCCGGCCTGCTGCTCACCCCGTTCGTGGTGACGCTGTACCGCGGCTTCTTCAGCGACAGCCGGGTCTCCGGCTTCACCTGGTTCACGAACTACGGGCTCTTCCTCAGCGACCCGGTGCTCGTGAAGTCCGTGGAGAACACCCTGATGTGGGTGGTGGGTACGGTGGCTCTGCCGCTCGTCCTGGGGCTCGCCATCGCCGTCATGACGAACGGTTCCGGGTGGTCCCGGGTGGCGCGGCTGCTGGTGGTCCTGCCGTACGCGATCTCCGGCTCGGCCGTGGCCGTCGTCTGGAACTTCCTCCTGACCACGGACGGGGCGGCCAACCAGGCGCTCGACGCGCTGGGGCTGGGGTCCTTCGCCCAGGGCTGGCTCCTGGAGTGGCCGGGGAACACCCTCGTCATGATCGTCGCCAACACCTGGCAGGCCACCGGGGTGGCCGTGATCCTCTTCCTGGTCGGCCTGCAGACCATCCCCCCGGAGACCCTGGAGGCCGCGTCGCTCGACGGCGCCGACGGGTTGCGCAAGTTCTGGTACGTCGTCCTGCCGCAACTGCGGACCGTGTCGGTGATCGTCGTCGGGAGCAGTCTGGTGAACGGGCTGAAGTCGTTCGACCTGATCTGGGTCCTGACCCAGGGCGGGCCGGGCCGCAGCTCGGAGACGCTCGCGGTCTCGATGTACCAGGAGACCTTCCTCGCCCTGCGCCCCGGCGCCGGAGCGGCCGTCGCCGTCGTCCTCACCGTCATCGTGCTGCTGGCCTCCTGGCTCTACCTGCGGCGCCAGCTCACTCCGAAAGGCGCCTGAGCATGTCCACACGCCGCGTCTCCGCCGGCACCGCCGTCCGTAACACCGTTCTGGTGCTCGTCTCGCTCCTCTGGGCCGTACCGACCTGGCTGCTCCTGGTCAACGCGCTGGTACCGGCCGCCGAATACGGCGGCGCGCCGCACTGGCTGCCGCACGGGGGGTTCGGTCTCTTCGACAACATGTCCGAGGCATGGTCCCGGGCCAGGCTCGGTCCCGCGATGGGCAACAGCCTGCTCTACGCGGTGACCAGCTCGGCCGCGGCCATCGTGGTGGCCACGACCGCCGCGTTCGCCACGGTGATCATGCCGGTCAAGCGCAAGACCATGTGGTTCTGGCTGATCTACTCGGGCACCCTGCTGCCCCTCCAGGTCTTCCTGCGACCGCTCTTCCTCGCGTACGCGAACACCGGCCTGTACGACGCGCAGATCGGGCTGTTCCTCATCTACGCGGCGGTGGCCATCCCGTTCGCGTACTTCATCATGCGCAACTTCGCCCAGACGCTGCCCGCCGAGGTGATCGAGGCGGCGCGGCTGGACGGCGCCTCCTGGTGGCGGGTGTTCTGGCAGATCCATGTACCGCTGTCCCGGTCCGCGATGATCGCCGCGTTCGTCTTCCAGTTCGTCGCCGTCTGGAACGACCTGCTCTTCGGCATCACCCTGTCCACGAGCCGCAATATCCGGCCGGTGATGGCCGCACTCGCCGAACTCCAGGGCAACTACTCGAACGTGGGGCCCCCGGTCGTCCTCGGCGGAGCCCTGCTCGTCTCGCTGCCGACCGTCGTCCTCTTCTTCGCGGCGCAGCGGTTCTTCGTCAGCAGCCTCAAGCTCGGCTGAGCCGTGCCGTACCGCGTGCGGACATCCCGCACGGACGCCCCGAGCCGATTCCCGAAAGGCATCCCGGTGAAACTCTCCGCCCGTACCGCTCTCGCCCTGGCCGCGGCACCCCTGCTCTGCGCCGCCCTGTGCCCTTCCCCCGCCCTCGCGGCCTCGCACCCGGCGACGGGCCCCTGGAAGGCCCGGGCCATGCAGACGTACGACGCGCTCCAGCACCACCTGTACCAGGGCGCGGACGACCACGGCCTCTACCAGGAGGCGACACCGCACCGCAGCGCCGACAACGCCCACTCCTACCTCTGGCCGATGCGGGAGGCGGCTGCCGCGACGGTCGACATGGCCGGCCTTCCCGGATCGGGCACGCGCTACACGGCGGACGCGGCGGAGCGCTTCACCACCCTGGAGCTGTACTTTGAACCGCGCGACGGCAGGCCCGGCTACGACTCGTACCTCCCGGCTCCGCTCGGGCAGGGCGGTGACGTCTTCTACGACGACAACTCCGTCGTCGGGCTGACCCTGCTGGACCAGTACAAGGCCACCGGCGACTCCGTCTACCTGCGCCGGGCCGAGCTGGCCTTCGACATCGTCAGCCGCGGCTGGGACGACGACCCGGCCAGGGAGTGCCCCGGCGGGATGCACTGGGTCGACTCGCCGGCCAACGACATGCGTGCCGCCAACGTCACGGGTCTGGCCGCGGAGCTGGCCGCCCGGCTCCACCAGGAGACGCACGAGAGCCGTTACCTGACGAGCGCGCAGCGGTGGTACGAGTGGAACTGGTCGTGTCTGCGCCAGTCCCCCGGGCTGTACCGCAACAGCCTCGGCGACGACGGCTCCGTCAACTCCACCCTGTGGACGTACAACTCCGGGGCCATGGTCGGTACCGCGGCCACGCTCTACAAGGCCACCGGGGACCGCTCGTATCTCCGGCGCGCCGTAGAGGACGCCGAGGGGTCGCTCGCGTACTGGAAGCAGGGCGAGCGCCTGCACGACCAGCCGGCGATCTTCAACGCGATCTACTTCGACAACCTCCGCGTCCTGGACGGGATCCGTCACGACCCGGCCTACCGGCAGACCGAGAGCGCCTACGCGGAACGCGCGTGGGAGGAGAACCGCGACGCGTCCACCGGTCTCTTCCGCTTCCAGCCCTCGGGCGGCGGCGACTACGACCCGTCCGCCTCCGCCGAGACCCTGGAGCAGTCCGCGATGGTCCAGATCTTCGCGGGTCTCGCCACCGACGCCTCCTGACCCCGCACCTTCCCGCCCGCCCCACGCACCGAACCGGCACCATGCCAGAGCGGAGACCCCTCTCCATGCCCCGCCCCCATCTGTCCCGCCCCTCCTGGTGGGACTCCGACATCGCCCGCGACATCCTGCGCGACCGCGGCGTGAGCGCCACCGGCGTCCTCGGCGGACATCCCGTCCGGTTCTGCTGCGAACCACTGCTGCGCCGGGACGGTGACGGAGGGCTCCTCCAGTCCGTGCGGATCCAGGCCGGCCGCCCCGTCGGCCGGGCCGTGGTCACCACCCTGTCCGGCACCTCCGTCCGCAGCGAGCTGATACCCGGGCCGGCCGGTGAGACCCGGCTGCTCGTCCCCGAGGTGGACGCTCCGCTGGCGGTGCTGGTCGAACTGCCGGACCTGGCTCCGGGTGAGCAGGTCGAGGTCCTGCTGACCCCGCAGCGGCACTGGACGCTGCACCTGGTCCAGCACGCCCATCTCGACATCGGCTACACCGATCCCCAGGGCACTGTGCTCGCCGAGGGCCGCAAGTACCTCGACTCCCTGCTCGAACTGTGCCGTGCGACGGACGACCGGCCCGACGCGTCGAAGTTCCGCTGGGCCGTCGAGGGGTTCTTCAGCTTCGAGAACTGGTCGGCGAACCGTCCGCCGGAGCAGGTCGCACAGTTCCTGGAGCGGGTGCGCCAGGGGCGCATCGAGCTGACCGCGATGCCCTTCAACCTGCACACGGAAACCTGCTCGACGGACGAGCTGCACGAGTTGCTGCGCCCGGTACGGGAACTGCGCGCCCGGCACGGCATCGACGTCACCACGGCGATGCAGACGGATGTCCCCGGCCAGGTCGTGGGGCTGCCCGACGTCCTCGCCGACAGCGGCATCCGCTATCTCTCCGTCGCCCACAACTGGGCGGGCCGGGCCGTGCCGCACCACACCGGCGGCGGGGCGCTGCCCCGGCTGTTCCGGTGGCGTGCGCCGGGCGGCCGCAGCGTCCTGGTGTGGCGCACCGACACCCCGCACGGGCTGGCGTACATGGAGGGCTCGATCCTCGGGTTCGACGAGTCCTACGACCGGGTCGACGATCTCCTGCCGCACTACCTCTCGGCGCTGGCGACCCACCAGTACCCGCACGAAGGGCGCGGGATCCCCGGCTTCCCGGTCCTGGACGAGGAGTTCAAGGGCGACCCCTACCCGTGGGACGTGCTGCACCTGCGGGTGCTCGGCAAGTTCGCGGACAACGGGCCGCCGCGCCGGATCATCGCCGACACGGTGCGCCGGTGGAACGAGGAGTGGGCCTTCCCCGTTCTGCGGACGTCACGCAACGAGGACTTCTTCGTGGACGCGGAAGCCCGATACGGGGACCGTCTCGAAACGTTCGAGGGCGACTGGAGCGACTGGTGGGTGGACGGTGTGGGCGCCGGCGCGGTCCCGCTGGCCGCCACCCGCGACGGTCAGGCGGCGCTGGCGGATGCCCAGACGGTCGCGGGACACGCCGAGATCCTGGGCGCGGCCGGTTCGGGCACCACGGCGTCGGCCCCCGACGTGTACCGGGCGGCCTCCCTGTTCAACGAGCACACCTGGGGCGGTGGCGATCCCTGGACCCACGGCGACCACGGGCACGCGTCCGGCGAGCGCCAGTGGCACTGGAAGTACGCCCAGGCCCTGCGCGCCCACGACGACGCGAAGACGCTCCTGGACGGCGCGGGCGCGGCCCTCGGCGGCCGGCTCTCCCCGCGCGAGGGGGCGCTCGCCGGTTTCTACGTGACCAATACGTGCAGCTGGCAGCGGTCGGAGACGGTCCGGCTGTTCCTTCCCGAGAGCACGGTCGCGCTGGAGGACCCGGTCCGGGTGCTCGACGCGCGCGACGGCTCGGTGCTTGAGCACACCGAGGAGGCGCAGGCCAACGAGCTGCACCGGGCGGCGGGCCGCTTCCTGTTGTTCCGGCTCGCGGAGGTGCCGGCGCATGGTGCGGTACGGGTGGACGTCGTCGCGGACGCTGGGGAGGAGGCGCCGTCCGAAGGCGGGCACGCCGGCGATCCGACGGTCCTGGAGAACGAGTTCCTGCGGGTGGGTGTGGACCTGCGGGCGGCCTGGATCGGCTCGGTCGTCGACAAGCGCACCGGCCGGGAGCTGGTGCGGCAGGACGCGACGGTGGGGCTCAACGCCTATGTGTACGACGAGTACGCCACGGCGGGCGGCTTCAACCATCAGTCGAGCAAGACCACGGCGAACGATTCGATGCACCTCCTCGCCTCCCGGACGGCGGCGCCTCCGGCCGCGCTGGTGGACCGTTTCCGCGACGCGACGGGTGAGACGCTGGTCTACGAGTGCGCCCCGGCCGGCACCGAGCGGCTGCGGGTGCGCGTCCACCTGCCGCACGGGCAGGCCCGGATCGATCTGGAGAACCGGATCGTGAAGCCCGCGACGCTCACCAAGGAGAGCGCGTTCTTCGCGTTCCCCTTCGCGATGCACCGGCCGGACGTCCGCATGGAGGCGACCGGCGGTATGACGGGCACCGGTCTGCCGGTCGTCCCGGGGTCCGCGCAGCACATGCGCGCGGTACGGCGCTGGGTGAGCTTCGAGGAGGACGCGGTGGTGGCGGCCGTCGCCACCCAGGACGCGCCGCTCGTCCAGGTGGGCGGCATCGCCGTTCCGTACGCGCCCTATCCGCAGTCGCTCGCCCAGGACGAGCCCGGCACGCTCTTCTCCTGGGTCCACAACAACATCTGGGACACCAACTTCCCCTCCGAGCAGGCGTTCGACCACGTGTTCCGCTACAGCGTGGGCTTCGGGCAGGCCCCGGACACCAGCGGACCCGTCCTGGGCATGCACACCGCTGCCGCGGGCAGCCGTCCGCTGCTCGCCGTCCGCGCGCTGGGCGAGGAGAGCGCGGCCCCGGAGGCGTCGTACGGGTTGCTGACGGTCGGCGACCAGCGCGTGCGCGTCGTGGGGCTCACCGTGCCGGCCCCCGGGCAGGTGCTCGTCAGGCTCCAGTCCTTCGCCGAGGAGCCGGTCGCCTGCCGGATCACCCCCGGCTTCCCGGTCGCGGAGGCCCGCGAGGCCGACTACCTCGGCGCCGCCGGTGACGTGCTGAGGCCGAACGCCGAGGGCGTCCTGACCGTCGACGTGCCCGTGCTGGGCACGTGCGCGGTGCTGTTGCGGCTCTAGAGCACCCGTCGCCCCGGAGTCCCGAAAGGGCTCCGGGGCTCCGGGGTTCCGGGGGTACGTCCACGTCGCCCGGGTGATCTCCGGCGGGCTCGACCGGGAAGTCGGAGGGCTGTGGCCGCGCCCGCTGAACGTGGGCCACGACGGGGAGCGGATTCCGCGCGCCCGCCTGTCCGCATCATGGATCAGTGGTGACCGGGCCCCCTGCCGAGGGTCTTCAGGAGCGCCTGTGCCATGACCTCCTCGCCCTTCGCGTTCGGATGGGCCGGAGCGGCGGGAGCAGCGGGGCGCAGCGGCTCGATCCACCGGTCGGCGGGTGCCTTGCACATGTCGTGGCCCACAGTCGGTCCGTACGTGTCCACGTAGTCGGCCCGGTTCAGCAGCGCGACCGCGCGGAGCATCAGGTTGAGGCGCTTCTCCGTGTCCCGCAGGTACGGGAAGTCCTTGGCGGCGAACGGGACGTCGGGGTAGCAGCCGATGCCGTCGTCGGGAAGGAGGTCCGGGTAGCCGACGACGACCACGCGCGCGTGAGGGGCCCTCTTGTGCACCTCACGCAGTACGCGGGCGACCTTGGGTGCCGTCTGCAGGATCTTCAGCGTCAACTGGTCGTAGCCTGCGGCCCTGTAATGCCGCTGGCAGGGGTTGCCGGCGAGGTCCTCGGCACTGAGGCCGGCGCAGGTGCCGATGATGGAGCCGAAGCCGATGTCGTTGCCGCCGATCTGCAGGGTCACGAGATCCGTGTCGCGCTTCACCGCGCCCAGTTGAGCTCCGTTGGTGCCCTGCGCCTGCCACATCTCGGCGGTCGTCGCACCGCCGCAGCTCACGTCGGTGAACGAGGTGACGTGGCGCTCGCGCGCGGTGATCGACGGATAGTTGTGGTCGGAGCGGGCACAGTTCGCGTCGACCTGCGTGGGTATCAGAGGGCCGGACGTGTAGGAGTCGCCCAGCGCCACGTAGGTGGAGCGGGGCGTCCCGTGCGCATCCCGCGGCGCGGCCGAGGCCGTGCCGGTGAGACCGACGGTGAGCGCGCAGCTGCTCAGCGCTGCCAGCGTGACGGCGGTGCGCCGCTTGGATACGGCCTTGCCCCGAAGCGTCCGGTACATCATCATGCCCTCCCCAGAAATCCCGACGATCCGCGGTCGGGCAACGGTGACCAGGGCGCACGAAGCGTCAGAAGGCACCCGGCCGCTCGGCGACTCGTGCCCGGCGGACCCAACCCCGCCTGTATACCGGCCAGTAGGCCGTGAGACCAGTGATCGGACGAACTCCGCGCGGCGAGGGGGTCGGCGTCGAAGTCCCCTGTTCCTGCCCTACGACGCGTCCCGGCGGCGGGGGCCGGTGCTGAGGCAGGGATCCGCGATCCCTGGACAACCGCGGCCTTCATCCGGGTCTCGGGGCGCGCGACCGTTGGGGGGCAGACGGCGGACCGGCCGGTTCGCCCGCAGCCCGACCCGAACGGAGCCACCATGTCCCGCATCGCCCTCATCACCGGCGCCAACCGCGGCCTCGGCCGCAGCACGGCCCTGCACCTCGCCGAGGCCGGTACCGACCTGATCCTCACCTACCGCTCGCACGCCGAGGAGGCCGAGGCCGTCGTCGAGGCGGCCAGGAAGCTGGGCCGTACGGCGGTCGCCCTGCGGCTGGACACCGGCGACACGGCACAGATCCCCGCCTTCACCGCACAGGTACGTCACGCCCTGGCCCGGGAGTGGGGCCGCGACGACCTCGACATCCTCGTCAACAACGCCGGACACGGGGTGCACGCACCGTTCGAGGAGACCACCGAGGAGCAGTTCGACGGGCTGATGGACGTCCACGTCAAGGGCGTCTTCTTCCTCACCCAGGCATTGCTGCCCCTGATCAAGGACGGCGGCCGCATCCTCAACGTCTCCACCGGCCTCACCCGCTTCATCGCCGCACCGACCGCCGCGTACGCCGCGGCCAAGGGTGCCGTGGAGATCCTCACCCGCTACCTCGCCAAGGAACTCGGGCCGCGCGGCATCGCTGTCAACGCCCTCGCACCGGGTGCCACCGGCACCGACTTCGGCGGTGGCGGGGTCCGCGACGACGAGGGTATGCGCTCCGTGCTGAGCGGTGTCACCGCGATGGGCCGCCCCGGCGAGCCCGACGACATCGGCGCCGCCGCCGCCGCGCTGCTCGCCGAGGGCACCTCCTGGATCACCGGGCAGCGCGTCGAGGCATCGGGCGGCATGCTGCTCTGAAGGCCCCGGCCCGCCCGGACCGAGCCGCACCTTGCCACCACCGCGCCCCGGATGTCAGGCACCGGGGCCACGAGGGAGACTGGAACCGTGGACCGAGCACAACTCGCGGACTTCCTGCGCACCCGGCGCGAAGCACTGCAACCGGAGGACGTGGGACTGCCCCGCGGGCCGCGCCGCCGCACCCGCGGCCTGCGCAGGGAGGAGGCGGCGGCGCTGAGCGGCATGTCGACCGACTACTACAGCCGACTGGAGCAGCAGCGCGGCCCACAGCCCTCCGAGCCGATGCTCGCGGCCATCGCCCGCGGTCTGCGGCTCTCGCTCGCCGAGCGCGACCACCTGTTCCGCATCGCCGGCCACAACACGCCCTCCCGCCCCGGCAGCCTGCGCTCCGACCACATCACGCCCGGCCTGATGCGCATCCTCGGGCGGCTGGACGACACCCCGGCGCAGGTCATCAACGATGTGGCGGAGACCCTCGCCCAGACCCCGATGGCCACCGCGCTCCTCGGCGACCAGACCCGGTTCACCGGACCCGAACGCAGCCTCACCTACCGCTGGTTCACCGACCCCGCCGCCCGGCTGCTGTACCCGGAGGAGGACCACCCGCTGCACAGCCGCTTCTTCACCTCCGGCCTGCGGGCCGCCTACTCGCGGCAGGGCGCGGGCGGGCGCGCCGAGCACCTGCGCGACCTCCTGCTGGAACGCAGTCCGGAGTTCGCCGCCCTGTGGAGCGCCCACGAGGTCGACGTACCCCGGGTGGACCCCAAGCTCGTCCGCCACCCCGAGCTGGGCGTCCTCACCCTCCAGTGCCAGGTCTTGCTGGACCCTGAGCAGAACCAGGCGCTGCTCGTGTACACCGCCACCCCCGGCTCGGCGGACGACGAGAAGCTGCGACTGCTGCCGGTGCTGGGAGCACGGGCAGCGGGCACCTGACAGCCCCGCTGCACGCGGCCGTCCGGCGAATCGGTGTCGATCACGTGGGTGACGTGATGGGCGACGGGGTTGGCCGCGCCCAGTGCCCCTGCCGCTTCTCGGACGGCGTCCACCCCGGACAACGGCTCCTGGCTCCTGGCCCCTGTCACCGTCGGCGGCCCAGCTCGGCCCCGCACCGGTCCTGGTGCCGTCGCCGGTGCGCCGGCGCGGCAGGGGTGTGCTGCGCCGCAACCCGAGCGTCCGGCTTCCGGAGGGCCGTCGCCGGGTGCCAGTACACCGCTCCGCTCATGCCAGTTTGCCGAAACGGCAAGACCGATCGCCCCGAGTGGCTGGGGCATCGCATGATCGTGGGAGCCCCACCGCCCACCCCGAGATCCGAGGAGAAGTGCCCCCATGCGATCCCGACCGACCGCCGCACTCCGCCATCGCACCGTTCAGGGCCCGGCCGGGCGCCTGCACCTGGTGGAGCAGGGCACCGGCCCCTTGGTCCTTCTCCTGCACGGCTTCCCCGAGTCCTGGTACTCCTGGCGCCACCAGCTCCCAGCTCTCGCCTCGGCCGGCTACCGCGCGGCGGCGATCGACGTACGCGGTTACGGCCGCTCCTCCAAACCCGCTGCCGTCGACGCCTACCGCATGGTCGACCTGGTGGAGGACAACGTCGCCGTCGTCCGAGCTCTCGGCGAAGAGAACGCGGTGGTCATCGGTCATGACTGGGGCTCCAACATCGCCGCAACCTCCGCCCTGCTCCACCCCGAGATCTTCCGCGCGGCCGGCCTGCTCAGCGTCCCGTACGCACCGCCCGGCGGCCCCCGTCCCACCGACGTCTTCAGCCGGATAGGCGGCCCCGGGCAGGAGTTCTACGTCTCCTACTTCCAGGAACCCGGCCGCGCCGAGTCGGAGATCGAGCCCGACGTCCGGGGCTGGCTCGCCGGCTTCTACGCGGCCCTGTCCGCCGACACCATGCCCGCCGCGAACGAGGCCGACCCACACTTCGTCGCCCGTGGTGGCCGGCTGTGCGACCGTTTCCCCGCCGCACGGCGCCCGGCGTGGTTGAGCGAGGAAGACCTCGACGTCTACGCCGCGGAGTTCGAGCGCACCGGCCTGACCGGCGCCTTGAACCGCTACCGCAACATGGACCGCGACTGGCAGGACCTCGCCCCGCACCGGGGAGCCCCCATCGAACAGCCGTCCCTGTTCATCGGCGGCACCCTGGACGCCTCCACCACCTGGATGTCCGACGCCATCGACGCCTACCCCACCACCCTCCCCCGGCTCTCGGCGTCCCACCTCCTGGAAGGCTGCGGCCACTGGGTCCAGCAGGAACGCCCCGACGAGGTCAACGGCCTGCTCACCGAGTGGCTCACCACGCTGCGGAGCTGAGACAACACCCGCTTCGTCCCCCATGAGCCGGGCCGCGAGATCACCGCACCGACCGCTGCGACATGTCCGCACTCAGATCGGCCAGCACCAGATCGTGGTCCGACCACGGGGAGGGACGCACCCGTTGCTCCAGCGGGTCGAAGCCACGAAGGAAGATGTAGTCGAACTTGCTGCGCCAGTCGGTGGTCGGCTCGCACGTACCCCCGCCGGAGGGCCCGCACTCGGCGTCCGCGTCCCTGGCCACGCGCCACATCACGGTGAGTTCGGAGGCGTCCGGCACCGCGTTGAAGTCACCCAGAACGATCGTGCGGTCGTACCGGGCGACCGCCTTGGCCAGTTCGTCGGCTTGCTCCGCACGGACTGCCTGCTGCCTTCGCTGAGCCAAGTGGGTGTTGAACACCCGGACGCGCAGGCCGTCCACGAGGGTCGTGACGGCCATGTACCCACGGTCCTCGGAACCGCCGTGGGGGTACTCCACGTTCACATGGTCAGTCATCGGGGCGGCCGACAGGATGGCCTGGCCGAATCCTCCGGGGCTCCATGGGACTCCCCCGCATCGGCTCCAACTGGGCAGAACCGATCCGTACTCGACGTGGTAGACCAGTCCGTACCGGTACTGCAGATAATCCCGGATCCTCCGGACATCACCGACGCACGCCTCTTGCAGGCCGACGACCTGAGGCGCGTACGTGGCGATCTCCGCCGCTCTGCCGCCGTTCTGTCCGCTGCCCTTGCAGGGGTTGCAGATGTTCCAGGTCATGACACGGTTCGGCACGACCTCCTCGGGGGCATCGGCCGGAAGCGGCTTGGCCGTGTAGGCGCTGTTCGACACGCTGGGGCCTGCGAGCAGCAGGCAGGCCATGACCAGCGCGCCCGCAAGCCACCGCGCGCCTGTTCCGGTCACCTTCGGCTCCTGGAAGTAGATTCACAACATCCACATGCGGGTCTTCCCGTACGAGCTTATGTGGCGGGACGTATGCGGCACGAAGCGCCTGAGCTCCTGGCGGCACCACATCGAAGGAAGCCCGGGCCCCGAGGCAGCACCCGGCCGTGCTCCGGCTCCGGTCGAGCGTTCCGGCTCTGGCACAATCGCCGCATGACCGGCCAGTACGACACCACCGCCGCATCCCACCGGCCCCTTCCCGGACCGGTCCGCCTCGACCTGGCCGACCCCGGCACCCTGCGGCAGCTGTGGGACCTCCAGCGGGCCTCCTACGCGGTCGAAGCACGGCTCATCGGATTCGACGGCCTCCCGCCCCTGCACGAATCCCTCGAGCAGCTGCGCGCATGCGACGAGTCCTTCCTCGGGGTCCGCGAGGAGTCGGAACTGGTCGGAGCAGTCGGCTGGGCCCGCCTGCCGAACGGCGCTCTGGACATCTGCCGCCTGGTGGTCCATCCCGTGGCGCATCGCCGCGGCATCGCAACCGTGCTTCTCGACGCCCTGGACTCGATCGAGCCTGCGCAACTGGCCGTCGTCTCCACCGGCGCTGCCAACCTGCCCGCGCTCGCGCTCTATCGCCGGCGCGGCTTCGTGCCGGTCGGTGAGCGCCAGGTCGCACCCGGCCTCACCATCACGGAACTGGAACGACGCGGCTCTGTCCCTGAAGGTTGCTGCTGGGTGGCCGGGCCCCCGGGTGGGCCCGGCTCGTTCGGCGTGGCCGAGTAGGCGCGGTTTCCCGGTGCCCGGAACGGTCATCGTGGCCGGCGACCTGCCCGTGCTGCCCGGGAGGCGCCAACGCCCGTGCCTGGAAAAGCCGTTGAGGGGAGAGAGAAGTGCGCCCGGACGCCTACCGGGCCACGGCCCGGGCCGCCACAATCTCGGTATGACGATCACGCCGGCCCCTCCGAGCGCACCGCCGACGCGCCGCACCCCCCTCGACCTCGCCCGCGGGGTCCTCACGGGCGCGGTGATCGGGAGCTCGCTCGCCGCACTCGTCGTCGGCATCGTCCTTGAACACGTTCCGCTGCTGGTCGGCGGCTTGGCCGCTCCCATCGTCTACGGACTGCTGGTTCTCGCCGCCGGGGCGCCCGAGCGCGCACGCGAGGCGGCCATCGTCCGGCGTACCGCGCTCGCCAAGATCGAGAGCCTGCGCGCCACCGGCGGGGAGACCAGCGACGTGCCCGTCCGCTTCGACCTCACCGTCGCCCCGGACGGCGTACCGGCGTACCGCGTCGAGTCCACCCAGTCCGTCAATCTGGTCGACCTGCCCGACTACAAACCAGGCGGCATCGTCGTCGTCCAGTACCCACCGCACCAGCCGTGGGCGGTGAAGCTGGTGAAGCGCCCGACACCGGAGTGGGAGGACCGCGCGACCGCGGCCCGCATCGATTCGGCGCCCGGCCCGGCCCTGACCGGCGAACCGCCCCCGGCAGGCACCGTCGGCGGCTACCTCACCCTCCTCGCCCTGCTGCTCGGAGCGGCCGGCGTGGTCTTCGTCTTCAGGGCCGACCTCTTCGGCCCGGATGACCCCACCGACCGGCCCCCCTCGGTCGCTGGGCCCACCGACCCCGGCACCTCGTCCACCACGATCGTCTCGGCCGCGTCCGGCACCGTCGCCCTCGGCCCCGGACAGTCCCTGTTCGACGAGGGCCGGCTGCGTTCGGCGGTCGATTCGCTCACGAAGGGCGACGGCAGAAAGCGCCTGGCTCTCACCGTCGTCGTGCAGGACCGCCTCCTCACCGTCGTCTTCACCCCCACGGGCTCGCAGACACCCGGCTTCGACCTGGACGCCCTGCCCTACCGGCGCATCCCCGCCCTCGTCCGGGAGGCCCGGACCACTCTCGGCGTCCGCTCCCCGCGGACCTGGCAGCTCACCGCCGAGAGCCTGTCCGGCGCCCTCACCCTCAGAGTCGGGGTGGCCGGCGCCGACGGCGCCGCCTCGTTGGAGGCGAACGGCCTCGGCGAGATCGTGCGGCGCGTCCCGGCGCGCTGACGGAACGCGCGCCCGGACGGAACGGGTGAGCGGGGCGGGGCAGGCTTCGGACCAGGAGGAGCACGGATGGGCCGGCACGGATATCTGGCGTTGTGGTGCGTCGTCCTCGGCGCCGTCGCGGTCGTCGGATACGGACGGTCGTTGGCCGGGGTGACCCGCGGCCGGCGGGCGGTCCGCGTCATGGGCCGGATCGAACGGGTCACGGAGCCCCGGCACGGGAGCTCGGCACGCGAAGGGATCCCCGTGGTCGTCACCTTCCGCGACCCCGCCACGGGGCAGGAGTTCACCGTCACCAACGACGGCGAGTGCGGCGACCGAATCAGCACGGCCTGGACGGGCCGGGAGATCGGCATCCGCTACCCGCCCGGCCGCCCACACGCCTACCGCTTCACCACCGACCCGGACGCCGGACGGAGCGGGCTCGGATGGCCCAACTTCGCGGTCTTCCTCATCTACGTCGGGCTGGTCGTCGTCGCCTCGATCGACTGGGGCGGGCCTTGGGCCCTCATCGGCTTCGGCGTGCCCTGGACGCTGCTGGGCGCGACCTACCTGCCCGGGGTCATACGCGACTCACGCCTGCGCATCGAGGGCCTCGCCTCCGGCGGCCCGGTCCCGGGCCTCGTCATCGCCGTACTGAAGGACGTCACCGTCGACGAGGACAGCGGAACCGCCACCAGCCACACTCCGGTCGTCGCCTTCACCACCCACGACGGCACCGCCGTCACCGCCTACCGCGCCGTGGGGCTGAGCGATCCCGCCCGCTCGCGCGGCCGGGACCTCACGATCCACTACCACCCCGCCAACCCGGTCGTCTTCACCACGGACCTCGCCGCCGAACACCGCTCCCGCGCCGGCGAGATCGCGTTCGCTGTCGGGGCCCTTCTCGTGGGGGCCGCCGCGGCCGTGGCGGGAGGCATCCTGATCGCGGGCTGACGCCCACCACCCCTGACGAGCCGGCCCGGCGACCAGCACGACGCCGGACGACAGCCGCCCACGCCTCCGCGGCCCCCGCCCGCAACTTCAGGCCACCGTGCCGGCACGTACCGGGAAGGTTCCGACGGCCCGCCGGAGAATCGACGGGCCGTCACGAGGCGTCAGGGCTGACCGGCGGGGATCATCTCTCTTCGAGTCGGGCCAGTTCGGCGCGTAGCTTCTTGATTCCGTCCTCGGCGACGTCGTACGCGCTCGGAACGCCCGGAACCGGCTGGTCGTCCTCGGGGATCCAGAACTTCCGCCGCGTCAGCCGCAAGGAGTCGAGGAACTCCGGGATGGCGTTGAAGACTTCGATGAGCAGCGGTCCGTCGTATACGGGCAGGACGGGACCGAGGAACTCGCGCCAGGGGATCCAGCTGTCAGCGACCTCGCCGCGATCCGGCGGGGACACCTGTACGTAGTGCAGACGCTGCCGGCCGGCGGCGTCCTCGATGTCGCGCTGGTACGCCTTCGGGCCGCTGCTGCCGAGGACGACGTGGGAGCTGTCGACGCACACGCCGATGTGCGGGCTGCTCACGCCGGCCAGGAAGTCGAGTACGTCGCGCACCATGTTCGGGGCAGGAGTCTCCCAGTGGTCGACGGGTTCGATGGCGACCTGGACGCCCTTCTCCGCCGCGTATGCGCCCAGTTGCTCGAAGAGCGGCTGGGCGATCTGGTATCGGGGCCGCAGCCAGTCCTGCAGCGCGTCACTCCACAGCGGCTTGCCGTTGGCGGTGGGGAAGACGTTGTACGGGAACAGGACGGGGCCCGCCATGATGGTGCCGCGCAGGGCCGCTGTGATGTCCACCCGTGACTTGAGGTAGACGAGCGCCGCCTCGCGTTCCTCGGCGATCAGCGACGTGGGGTCGTAGGCCGGCGTCGTGGCCACGTTGGTGGTCAGGCCCACGTCTGCGAGACCGGCCGTGTCGAGGGCCTCCCTGAGCTTTTCGTAGCGGGGCACGTCCCCCTGGGGGTCGCCCGTGTCGTCCGGGAAGACGGGCATGTCGAAGCCCGTGTATCCGATGCTCCGCAGTTTCTCCATGTGCCGGACGATGACCTCTGTGTACCGGGGATCGTCCGGGTGCAGATTGACGGTGAACATGAAGAAGCTGAGGTAGATGTCGCGCGCGCTCATGGCTACCATCCCAGGACTTCGGCGAGGTAGGCGCGCGCCATCTTGGCGTACTTCAGCGGGCATGCCTTCGCCGGGTCCTGCTCGGCCTCGACGACCAGCCATCCCTCGTAGCCGGCATTCCCCAGCGTGGTGAGGACGGGCCTGAAGTCGATCATCCCTTCCAGGTCTCCGGGCACGGTGAACACGCCCTGCCGGATGCCCTCCTCGAAGGACAGGTGGTCGCTCTTCACCTTCTCGGCCACCGACTGACGGACGTTCTTGAGGTGAACGTGCTTGATCCGCTGCTGGTGCTTCTCCACGGTGCGGAGCGGGTCGTCACCCGCGAGCTGGAGGTGCCCGGTGTCGAACAGCAGATGCACGTGGTCCGGGTCGGTGCCCGCCATCAACCTGTCGATGTCCTCGGCCGACTGCACGCCCGTGCCCATGTGATGGTGGTAGCAGAGCCGCATGCCGCTGTCCGCGGCCAGCTTGCCGATGTCGTTGAGCCCGCCGGTGAGGAGGTCCCAGTCCGGGTCGGTGAAGTGGGGGCGGTGCTTGAAGACGGGGATGGGCTGCAGATGGGACGACTGCCCGAATTCCGCGACCACGATGTCGTGGCCGCCCACTTTCTTGAGGAACTCCAGCTGCCTCTTGAAATTCTCGACGGTGCGGTCTTTTTCACCGATGGTGAAATACGTGCTCACCCAGGGCTCGGACACCTTCAGGCCGCGCAGGTCGAGCGCTTCCTTGAGGGCGGCGGCGTCTGCCGGGTACTTGTGGCCGATGCTGCAGCCCTGGAATCCCGCGAGCGCCATCTCGCTCACGCATTGCTCGAACGGGATTCCGTTGTCGATGAGGGGGAAGTCGTCGTTCCACCACAGGGTCGGCGTGACGCCGAGCGACACCTTGTCGGGGCCCAGGTTCGGGACAGTGCTGGTCATTCGCATCTTCTCCGTTCAGTGGTTCTCGAGTGCGGGCGGAGTGGCCCACGACCCGTAGCCCGGCGCCCTCGCACCGGAGGGATGGGCACCGATCGCCCGCCACAGCAGGCCCTCGGTGTAGGCGTCGGGTGAGACGACGAACAGGGGCTTGCGGTCTTCGCTGTCCCCCGCGCGGTCTTCCCCGGCCTGCTGCCGACCGGGCGCGGCCTTCCAGGGCAGGCTCTCCTCGGGCTGGCTGTCGTCCGGTACGGCGGGCTTCGCTCCACTGCGGCCGGGCGCCGTCCAGGCCGCCACGTCCACGCGTCCCGTCAGTTCGGGGCCGTACCAGACGCCGACGTACCAGAGCTTGATGATGCTCTGCACCACCGGATCGGCGGGGACGACGGAGGGATCGGACGAGATCGCCCTCTGGAGCGCGTCCGGCCCTTCTTGAGTCATGACGGTTTCGTAGTACGCCTCCGCCTGACCGGTTCCCCACAGGTCGAACTCGCTGAAGCCGGTGGCGGTGGCAGAGAACTGCACGAATTCGCGCAGTTTCTCTTCTGTGGTCACTGTGTGCGTCACGATGTTTCCTCCTTCGACGGTCTAGAGCTCGAAAGTCGGGCCGGCGTGGACTCCCCCGTGCCCGGTGAGCGGGTTGCGGATGGGGTTGCGGATGAGCCGGTTCATGCTGTCGCGAATGCGGAACATCTCCCAGACCGCCTTGAGCAGCAGGTCGGGCCGGCCGTTGTAGGCCAGGTTGATGTTGGTCAGGAAAGTGGCGTAGGACCGGTTGAATTCCTCGGCCGCTGCCAGAATTTCCGGTTCTCCCGCGAGATCCGCCAGCTTGATGTCCGGCTTCACCGGATATGCGGCATCCCAGTCGACGTTCACATCCGGGCCGGAAGGATGACCCGGCGTGTCACCCTTCTGGTAGTACCGCCCCTTCTCCAGTTGCTGGAACCTGTAGTAGTGCGCGATCTCGTCGTGACTGTCGAAGATGCCGCCGTGCAGCCCTTCGCCCTGCTCCGCTACGAGGGTGAGCGCCGCGACGGCGGTGTCGCGCCCCGTCACCTCGATCACGTCGCCGCCACCCGAGTAGAAGTACTCGGGGGTCACCTGGCGGGCGGGATCGCCGGTGAAGATCGTCGTCCCCGCCTGCCGGGCCTGGTCCTCCAGGTGGTTGATTCCCCGGACGATCTCCTCGTAGAACTCACCGATGCTCAGGAAGCGCAGGGTGGGATCACCGGGGACGAGGCCGAGGACCGTGCCGGACTCCTCGAGTTCCGTCAGCTTCTCCGCCGGCGGCACCGCGCCGTCGGACGCCAGTCCGAGGGCCGCCCAGTCCATCGGTACGAACCTGTCCTCCTCATCGGCTGCCTGCGCCGGCTTCTCGATCTTCAGGAACGTGTCGAGAGCCTCGCGCGAGAACGGCCGGAGATGCACCTCGAAGTCGTCGGGACCACACGGCAGGCGCGTCGGGTAGTTCGGCACGAAGCCGGGCTTGGTGAGGTCCGGAGTCCCGCCCACGGCGTTCAGGACGTTGGCGACCAGGGTGAGGTGCAGCATCTCCTCGACGGCGACGACCCTGATGACATGCCAGGCATCCGAGTTCTTCCCCGGGTGCAGCGAGTAGAGGGCGGTCAGGTAGGGCGGGAGCGTCGCATGCTCCAACTGCAGCCCCTTGTAAAGGTATTCGCGCAGTTCCTCAATGGTTTTGATCTTGGAGTCCTGGGACGGCTCCGATTCAGAAACGGACATGTTCCCCCAATCGTGGGCGGTGGCGGCGGCCGGATGCGTCGGGCCGCAGGTCTGTTGGCCGTCTGGGGCGTGTTTCGAGAGTCCCGCCTGCCGGGCGGCGGGCGGACGGCGCTACTTTTCGGAACACGCCCTAGCCGCGGACGGTGGCCGGGGCCTTCGCGGCGCGCAGATACCTGACGATGTGGGTGGAGCTGCGGAAGGCGAGCGCCGCCATGGTCAGGCTGATGTTGGACGTACCGATCGAGGGCAGGCTGCCGGGCCCGACGAGGTAGAGGTTGTCGTGGTCCCACGACTGCTGGGTGTGGTCGACCACCGAGTTCGTCGGATCGGTGCCCATGATGTGGGTGCCCGCGAGGTGGTTGCCGCCCACGATGTTGTACCACTGGCCCTCGTGCTCGACGGCGCTGTAGCGGTCCTTGTCGTACGTGGTCCGCTCCTCGGCACCGAGCTTCGCGAAGATGTCGGTCGCGAGGTTGCGGGCGAACGCGGCACCCCGCATGGTGTACGGCGGGATCGTGAGCGACACGACCGGTTTCAGGTTGTCGAGGGCATCCCTGTACCGGTCGTCCACAGTGACCGTGTTGTTCCTGTCGGGCAGCAGGTCGATCATGAAGGCCAGCAATAGCTGCCGGGAGATCCGGTTCCCGAGGGTTCGGCGCAACTCCTTCCCGTGCAGGCCCTGTTTGTCGACGAGTTCGACCAGGTCCGTGTAGGGCGAGCCGGTCGCCCAGCCCCAGCCGTCGTTGTGGATGTCCACGCCGAATCCGGCCTGGGTGCCGCGGAACCGCCCGCCGCGCAGGTCGGTGATTCCGCTCGTGCAGGACGTGCCTCGCATCGTGCCGGCCGGCTCGGGCAGCAGGCCCCAGGACAGCAGGTACGCGTGGTCCATCAGGTTGCGGCCGATCAGCTTGCTGCGGCTCATGCGCTGCATGCCGGAGGCCAGCATGAGCCGGGCGTTCTCGATGGCGTGCGCGCAGAGAATGTAGACGGCGCCCTTGACCGTGTACGTCTCATAGCTGTTGGATTCGAGCGACTGGTAGTTCTTGATGGTGATCCCGGTGACCCGGCGGTTTTCCTCATCGACCTCGACCTTGGACGCGACCGCCTGCGTCAGGATCGTGACATTGCCTTTGCGGAGCGCCTTGGTGAGGGTCTTTCCCGCGTGATACTTGGCCTGCACGGGGCAGAGCGGGACGCAGTTGGTGTTCCCCTGGCAGCGCTCGCCCTCTTCCACTTGGTTCGTGCTCACCGCACCGACCGGAACGAAGCCCTTTCCGCCGTCGTACGCGGCATTCGGCACGCCGTTGCGGGCCTGCGGGAAACTCCGCACCCGGAGGGTGTAATCGTCGTCCGCCAGGTTGACCCGCATGCCGTCCACACCCTGGGCCACCGTCTGGTCGAGATAGGACGGTGGCATGCGGTGCATCGGGAACACATACCCCTTCGGGAAATGCATTCCCAGATACGCCTGGTCCTCGACTTCCGCGGCCACGCCCAGTTCGGCCTCGGCCTGCCGGTAGTAGGGCTCCAGATCGTCATAGCTGAGCGGCCAGTTCAGCCCCTGCCCGTACTTGGTCCGGAGGTCGAAGTCCTCGGGGAGCATGCGCAGCGCTTTCCCCTCCCAGTGCATGGATGTGCCGCCGAGGACTCGGGTGAACGTGGTGTCCGAGCAGTACTTGTCCTCCTGCACGAGGTAGAAGTCGTCTCGCGGTGTGCCCGGATCCACCGGCATGGTGTCGGTGCTCCTGGGCATCCGGGCGTTCGGGTTGAACGGGTACGGTGACTGGTTGTCCTTGACGACCGCGCCGTAGAACCGCGTCAGGTACGACTCGTACTCCGCGAGGTCCAGGTCCTTGCCGGGGCCGGCTTCGACGATCAGCACCTTGTAGCCTGACTGGCTCAGCTGCTCGGCGACGATGGAGCCTGCCATGCCTGCGCCGACGATCACGGCATCCCATTCACCTCTCGCGGCCTCGGCCGCACTGGTGTGCGTCGCAGCACCCGCTGGGAAGATCACCGGGTCTGTATCGTCGAAAGACGTCATTGATGCCCCTTGTCGTCTGGGGGTGTCCTCACCCCGATTTCGGGCCGAGCGGCCCGGTGAAAATCCCACCAGTCGCCGAAAGGAATGCGGCGCCCGCTGATGAGCCGACGAGGACTTCCCGTGAGCCCCAGGAGGGCCACGCCGCGATCCGCGACGGACCGCACCTGAGCCGCACACCGAATCCGCCGGGGATCGAGGGAAGGGCCTCGGCACGAGGTTTGCATATGACGCGGTCATTCGCTCTGCCGCGGCCGGCATATCGCCGGGAAACCCATCGATCGGGCGTAATCAGCGCGTCGATGTCAACTCGACGGGTTGACATGTCAGTTGAGCCTAAGAGCACTCTCCCCGAAGGCTTCGTGTGCTTGTCCATTTTTCAGCCGTTGACGTTTCCGTCCCTACTGCGCCCGTCAGTTGACGCCTGCGGGCGGGAGCGCGCCCCCTCTACATCACCGAAACATTGATGTACCGTCCACACGCATGCGCACCCGACGTGTTCTCGCGTGGACCTCGGCCGTGACGGCCGCACTCGCGGTCGCGGCCGCAGCCGGACCCGTGACAGCCGCACCGGCCGCTCACGTGTCCGTGACGCCTAAGGCCCGCTGCCCTCAACTCTCCGACGCTCTTCCCTGGTACGGCGGCAACAGAGCCCAGCTGCAACGCGTGATCGACGAGCGCGGCACCTGCCACGGCAGAGGCGGGCCGCGCCCCGTCGCGGCGTTCGACTGGGACAACACCATCACCAAGAACGACGTCACCGACGCCACCATCAGCTGGTCCCTGCGCCACGACAAGATCCTTCGGCCCGCCAGCTGGAAGGACACCAGCACATGGCTGACCAGCACCGCGAACAAGGCCCTCACCGATGCCTGCGGAACCGGCGTGCCCGTGGGAGCACCCCTGCCCACCTCCACCGACGCCCGCTGCGCCGACGAGATCCTCCAGATCCGGGAGGACGGCAGAACGATGAGCGGCGAAGCGGCCTTCGCCGGACGGTGGAACCACCGGCGTACCGTCCCGCAGTACGCGTGGGTACCACAGCTGTTCGCCGGACACACCGTTCCCGAACTGCGCGCGTACACCGAGGCCGCACGCACCGAGGCCCTTGCCGCGCCCGTCGGTGCGACCCGCACCGTCGGCACCCATGTGCTTCCCGCCTACGTCCGGTACTACGAACAGCAACGCGACCTGGTGCGGACGCTCCAGAAGGCCGGGTTCGACGTCTGGATCGTCTCGGCGGGTTCCGAACCGGTGACCGAGGTGTGGTCGCGCGGCATCGGGATCGACCGGGCGCACACCGTCGCCATCCGGTCCGTGCTCGACTCCGAGGGCCGCATCACGACCAGCAACGAGGGCTGCGGCGGGGTAGGCGTCACCAAGGGCGAGGCCATCCCGTACATCGACGGCAAGCGCTGCTGGATCAACCAGGAGATCTACGGGATCCACGGCCGGGCTGCCTGGAACCAGCAGGCCCCTCATCGGCGGATCGCGCTCGGCGGCGGCGATGCCGACACCGACGTGACGTTCGTCGGCGATGCCACGGGCGCGCACCTGGTGCTCAACCGCAACAAGAACGAGGTGATGTGCCGCGCGTACGACAACGCCGACGGCCGCTGGGTCGTGAACCCCATGTTCATCGAGCCGCTGCCCCGCAGGACCACGGCCTATCCCTGCGCGACCGCCGCATACACCAGGCCCGACGGAAGTCCCGGCCCCGTGCGGCGTGGTGACGGCAGCGTCGTACCGGACCAGCAGGACGCGGTGCACTGATGATGCGGTGGAGCCGCCCTGCTGACGGCGGGCACGGCCTGGCGGTGCAGCCGTCCGCCGGGAAACCGCGCCCGAGTGCCGGAAGCTCCGCCGGAGGAGGGTGTCCCC